>NZ_JBCEWQ010000040.1:0-56059 GCF_038448545.1 Streptomyces sp. CLV115 | reverse complement strand
CAGACCGCGCGCACAACGCCGCCACCACCGCTCCCCCAGCCCCAGGAACTCACGCCGGAGCTCCAGCGCGTGGCCGCCGCGCTCCTCGCCGACCTGCGCCGCCACGCACCTCAACTGGTCCTCTCCGAGCACGACATCCACGCCCTCGCTCCCGGCGTCGCCACCTGGCTCGAACGCGACGCACACCCCGACACCGTCCGCCACACCCTCACCACCGACCTCCCGAGCCCCCTGAAACACCCCGCCAAGCTCCTGCGCCACCGCATCACCACGCTCCTGCCACCACCGCTCCCGGGAGCGCAGGACGTCGCCGCACTCGCACGCCCCGGCGTCATCGTCATCCCGCTCCAGAACTGCGACGGCTGCGACCGCGCCTTCCGCTCCCGCCACCCCGGCCACTGCCGCGACTGCCTGACAGACCTCCACACAGCCGCCTGACCGGAACATCACCCACGACCCGAACGGACCTCCATGGTCAGCTCGCCACATGAGGCAATGCACCGCATCTTCCAGGAGTACCCGGGGCTCTTCTCCCGCGTATCCGAAGTACTCGGTGTCGACATCCCACCACCCACCTCGGCCACCGCCCTGCCCACCGACCTCACCGAGGCCCGTCCCGTCGAACGCCGGGTGGACACCCTCCTGCGCATCGAGACGGAGCACGACGGACCCTTCGTTCTCGCCATTGAGGCCCAGGGCAAGAAGGACCCGCGCAAGACAGCCAGCTGGCCGTACTACGTCAGCTACCTCCACAACAGGTACGGGTTACCCGTCCTGCTGCTGGTCGTCTGCCAGGATCAGGCCACCGCCGAATGGGCCGCGCGGCCCATCTCCATCGGGGTCCGTCAATGGCAGACACTCACCCTGAACCCCCTCGTCGCGGGGCCGCACAACATGCCGGTCATCACCGACGTGGCCGAGGCCCGCAAGGACCTCGCGCTCGCCACCCTGGCCGCCATCACACACGCTGACAATCCGGACGTCGGTGCCATACTGAAAACCCTGTCCGCCGCACTGCGGGACACACCGGAAGCAATCGCCGACCCCATCGTCGAACTCACCGCACAGGGCCTGGGCAACCGCCCGGCCGCACAACAGTGGAGGAACCTGGTGGCCGTGGATCTCTCTTTCTACAAGTCCCCCCTCTCGGAAGAAATCCGGGACGAAGGCCGGGCGGAGGGCCGGGCAGAAGGACTCTTGCTGGTCCTCGAAGCACGCGGCATCGCCCTTGACGAAGAGACCCGCGAGAAGATCACCGGCTGCGACGACCCCCAGCTCCTGCGCCAGTGGCTCAACCGCGCCGCCACCGCCACCACCGTCGAGGACGTCTTCACCGGGGAGTGACCCAGCCCGGTCTCCCCGCCCCGGGCAGGCGGCGTGCGAGTCGGCTTGGCTCAGGTCGCGCGGTTTCCCGTTCCGTCAACCGCGATTGCTTGACCGATGCTCCCGGCCATCGGGAGCATCAACCCAGATGCCGGGTACCGGCAGCGGCAGCGGCACAGAAGAGGAGAGGAGATCTCAGACCATGAAGGTCACCAAGCTGGTCAGCACGTGTGACATCAAGGACTGCCCGACGATCTACGCGACAGATCGCGGCACCCTCTTGGTGCAGGGCGAGACCCCGGCCGATCACGGACTTCGGCTTCCCGCTCACGAAACCCTCGTCGAGATCCCGATCGAACTGATCCGGAAGGCCATCCGTGACAACCTCGTCTAGGACTCTCGGCGACCTCTTCGACACGTTCAAGCACGAGTCGTTCCGGCTGGAAACCCTGGACGACTACAGCAGGTCGGGAAGCGTCGACGCCTATCACGCGTTCCTGGCCGGGGAGCCGCAGCCGGACAACTACAACGCCGACTGGGTCGAAGAGCTCCGCTCCCACACCGGGAAGGGAAAGCGGGTATACCGGGTGCACATTCTCTCCCGCCCACTCACGGACTATCTCAGGTTCGAACTCGGCTGGGGCTACCAAAAGAATGTGACCGGGGGCGAAGAATTCTTCATCCTCGACATCACCGACAGACCCAACCCCTTGGAGAGCGTTCCGGACTTTTGGCTCTTCGACTCTGAATCCGTGGCCGTCATGAACTACGACGGAAGCGGGGGGTACCTGGGATCCGAATCTCTGCCGCCGGAACGAACGGCAGAATTCACACGCTACCGCGACGCGGCACTCGCGCACGCTGAACCATTCGCCGAATGGTGGGCCAAGCACAGGGCGTGAACAGAGCACAGCTTGGAGCCGCGCTGCGGGCGCTGCGAGTGGCATCCGGGAAGGAAGCCAAAGCAGTGGCACGCAGCGCCCTCATGTCTCCGTCCAAACTGTCCAAGATCGAGAATGCGAAGCTCGCGGCCGGCGCGACGGATGTGGAGCGCATCCTGACAGCCATCGGCGTCTCGGACGAGGTCAAGGCGGAGTACGCAGAGGCCGCCCGCACCTCGGCGACGGAAGCGACGGCATGGCGACTCCTGAAGCGCATCGGAGTCCACAAAGGCCAGCAGGCCGCCAAGGCTCTGGAAGCCCAGATGTCGATGCTGCGGCTGTTCCAACCGGCACTGGTTCCCGGCCTGCTCCAGACGCCGGAGTACATCCGAGCTGTTCTGCGACGTCATCGGCTGAGCGAGGAAGCGCTGGCACGGACGATCAGCGGGAGGCTCGAACGCCAGGCAGTCCTATACGACAGCACGAAGGCACTGCGGTTCGTCATCACGGAACCTGTCCTTCGGTGGCAAATCGTCCCGCCACAGATGATGGCTGCACAGCTCGACCGCATCGTTTCCATTTCACGACTCCCCCATGTGGACATCCGCATAGTTCCCCTGCGGGTTCGGCAGCACGACATCGCAAATCACGCATTCGTCATCCGCGACGGCAGAATGGTCACGATAGAAACCGTCCACGCAGAGGTGGTCGTCACGGACCCCAGAGATGTGGAGCTCTACGTCGATAAGTTTGAAGCATTCGAGCAGGCGGCACTGTCCGGCGGCGAAATGTGGAGCTTGGTCGAGGATATCCGCGACGGATTTTTGCGGGAACAGGAAACAGGCTAGAGCCGCACCTGCGAGCCACCGAAAATGGCTCCATGGAGAGCGAAGAGAGAAATCCCGGCCCTCAGCTTCGGGCAACAGCAGGAACGTACCTGGGCGAACTCCCAAGTGAGCCCCCAGCGGTACCCGGCTGCCCTGACTGCCTGCCTCTGTCCGTTGCCCGCAAGAACGCGCGGTCCACGGGGGACCACAGTGCCGCGTCCGACTGCAACGTCAAGCTGCGTCGGCACCAAGCGGAAGCGCACTGACGGATATGCAGACATGGCGTGGTAGCGGACAGCCCAGGCGCTTCGCATCGCGGCCGAGGCGCGAAGTCTGACGGCCGCCGCCGAGGAATCCGGGTCGTAGCTCCGAGAGCATCGCGCGCTCGCCTCCCTATCTCCCTTGAGCTCCCGTCCGACATGGGCGGCGGCGGCCAGCCGTGGCCGTGATCAGTTGGGCAGGAAGGTGCAGTGATGCTGGACGGAACCGATCTGTACGCACTCGATATCAACGGGGCCTCGTTCGTGAAGGCCTGTGGCGGCCCCTGCACCGAAGGATGCGTGACCCTGGCCCGCATCGGCGACGACGCTTGGGCCGTCGGTGACAGCAAGCGGCCGGACGCGCAGCCGCTGCGCTTCACCACGGAGGAATTGGACGCGGCCGGAATCGACCCGGCGCGGTTCGGCCTGAACGTCTGATTCTCCGCCCTCTCCAACCGGCTCCGGCCACTCTCCGTAAGACCGGAGCCGGTTGGTCCTGCGACCTCCACCCCTGGACGGGAACAACTGGTGCACCATCACGGCTACCTGTGGACCGGCCCCAAAGAGCGCTTTGATCAGGAGGCACTACGACGGCCCCCGTATCCTGAGCCGCCCCCTGCGGAGAGCGGACCAGAACTGATTCAGCGGCACCGCGAGGTAGCCGCAGAGTTTCCTATTTCTGATCTGCCACCGCTGGAAACGGTGTACTGGCTGGTCAAGCCGCGTTCCTTGGTTCGTGGCACGTGGGATGAGGCGAAGGAAGCAGCCTCATGGCTCGGTGAGCGGTTGGCGGAGTACGCCTCTCGGTGCGCGTCGGAGAGGGACCAGGACGCCACGCGTCTGGCCCAGCTGGTGAACGCTGCTGCCGAACAACTGCACTCGGGTGGTGACGTGTCGTACGGCTGCTACCTCGAACGCCCCTCGTATCTGTCCCTGGCAGTAGTGACGTGTTCCCCTAATCGTGCGATTCCTGAACTGGCCTGTCCGATCATGTAGTCGAAGCAACGCAGAGATCGCGGCAGGACTGTCATCGCGACGGCGCCGAAGCCCGGCGTGGACGGCCCCACGCAGGCATCAGAGTTCGCTTGATCGACGTACGAGAACAGCCCCCGGCTCCGTGCCGGGGGCTGCATGGTTCGTCAAAGGTGCCCCTCGAACCTTCGGAACAGCCTCTGAACTGCGAAAGCAACCGCTACGGCAGGTTCCTCGCCATGACGATCCGCTGGACCTGGTTCGTGCCCTCGTAGATCTGGGTGATCTTCGCGTCCCGCATCATCCGCTCCACCGGGTAGTCCCGCGTGTAGCCGTAGCCGCCGAGCAGCTGGACCGCGTCCGTGGTGATCTCCATCGCCACGTCGGAGGCGAAGCACTTGGCCGCTGCGCCGAAGAAGGTGAGGTCGCCGTCGAGGCGTTCGGACTTGGCGGCGGCGGAGTAGGTGAGCTGGCGGGCCGCCTCCAACTTCATGGCCATGTCGGCGAGCATGAACTGGATGCCCTGGAAGTCGGCGATCGGCTTGCCGAACTGCTTGCGCTCCTGGACGTAGCCCTTGGCGTAGTCGAGGGCGCCCTGCGCGATGCCGAGGGCCTGGGCCGCGATGGTGATGCGGGTGTGGTCCAGGGTCTTCATCGCGGTGGCGAAGCCGGTGCCCTCCTCGCCGATCATGCGGTCGGCGGGGATGCGGACGTTGTCGAAGTAGACCTCGCGGGTCGGCGAGCCCTTGATGCCGAGCTTCTTCTCCGGGGCGCCGAAGGAGACGCCCTCGTCCGACTTCTCGACGACGAAGGCCGAGATGCCCTTGGAGCGCTTGGTCGGGTCGGTGACGGCCATGACCGTGTAGTACTCGGAGACGCCCGCGTTGGTGATCCAGCGCTTCACGCCGTTGAGCACCCAGAAGTCGCCGTCACGGACGGCCTTGGTCTTCATGCCGGCCGCGTCGGAACCCGCGTCGGGCTCGGAGAGGCAGTACGAGAACATGCCGTCGCCCTTGGCCAGCGGGCCCAGGTACTTCTTCTTCAGGTCCTCGGAGCCGGAGAGGATCACCGGGAGGGAGCCCAGCTTGTTCACGGCCGGGATGAGGGAGGACGAGGCACAGACGCGGGCCACCTCCTCGATCACGATGACCGTGGCCAGCGCGTCGGCACCCGCGCCGCCGTAGGCCTCGGGCACGTGCACCGCGTGCAGGTCCGCCGCGGTCAGGGCGTCCAGCGCCTCCTGCGGGAAGCGCGCCTCCTCGTCGACCGCCGCCGCGTGCGGGGCGATCTTCGCCTCGGCGAGCGCACGCACCGTCTCCCGGAGCATCTCGTGCTCCTCGGCCGGACGGTACAGGTCGAAATCGGTCGAACCCGCCAAGACGCTCACTCCCCAAGACGCTAACTACCGTTAAGTAACCCAATTTTAGAGCGCTGCGCCCGCGATGGCCTATGCAAAGCCCGCGTGAGCTTCACGACAGGGGGTCGGAAAGCGTGGGCGATGCCGGGCGGACGGCCGGAATCCGGGCCTTCGGGAGCACGACTATGCTCGTTCACCGCACGTCCGTCCGCATCTTCCAGGAGCGTTCCATGGCCCTCAGGATCACTGTGATCGGCACCGGCTACCTCGGCGCCACCCACGCCGCGGCCATGGCGGAACTGGGCTTCGAAGTGCTCGGCCTCGATGTCGTGCCCGAGAAGATCGAGATGCTCGCCGCCGGCAGGGTTCCGATGTACGAGCCGGGGCTGGAAGAGCTGCTGAGCAAGCACGTCGAGGGTATCGAGGGGTCCACCGGACGGCTGCGGTTCACCACCTCCCCCGAGGAGGTGGCGGCCTTCGGCGATGTGCACTTCGTCTGTGTGAACACTCCGCAGAAGCACGGCGAGTACGCCTGTGACATGAGCTACGTGGACACCGCGTTCGAGTCTCTGGCACCGCACCTGACCCGGCCCGCCCTGGTCGTCGGGAAGTCCACCGTCCCGGTGGGCTCGGCGGCCCGGCTCGCGGCGCGGCTGGCGGAGCTGGCGCCGGTGGGCGCCGAGGCGGAGCTGGCCTGGAACCCGGAGTTCCTGCGCGAGGGCTTCGCCGTGAACGACACCCTGCACCCGGATCGGATCGTCGTCGGCGTGGCGAGCGAGCGGGCCGAGAAGCTGCTGCGCGAGGTGTACGCGGTGCCGGTCGCCGAGGGGTCGCCGTTCGTGGTGACGGACTTCCCGACCGCCGAGCTGGTGAAGACCGCGGCCAATTCCTTCCTGGCCACGAAGATCTCGTTCATCAACGCGATGGCGGAGGTCTGCGAGGCCGCCGACGGCGATGTGAAGAAGCTGGCCGAGGCGATCGGGCACGACGAGCGGATCGGTTCGAAGTTCCTGCGGGCCGGGATCGGCTTCGGCGGCGGCTGCCTGCCCAAGGACATCCGGGCCTTCATGGCACGCGCCGGCGAGCTGGGCGCGGACCAGGCGCTGACCTTCCTGCGCGAGGTCGACTCGATCAACATGCGCCGCCGCGGCCACATGGTGGAGCTGGCCCGCGAGGCCGTGGGCGGCGATTCGTTCCTCGGCAAGCGGGTGGCGGTGCTGGGCGCGGCGTTCAAGCCGGACTCGGACGACGTACGGGACTCGCCGGCGCTGAACGTGGCCGGGCAGATCCACCTCCAGGGCGCCCAGGTCACGGTCTTCGACCCGAAGGGCATGGACAACGCCCGGCGGCTCTTCCCGACCCTCGGCTATGCGGACACGGCGCTGGACGCGGTGCGCGGCGCGGATGTGGTGCTGCACCTGACGGAGTGGCGGGAGTTCCGCGAGCTCGACCCGGCGGCGCTCGGCGAGGTCGCGTCCCGCCGGATCATCCTGGACGGCCGCAACGCGCTGGACAGCGAGCTGTGGCGCAAGGCCGGCTGGACGTACCGGGCGATGGGACGCCCGACGGCCTGAGGCTGGGAGAGCGGGGAGCGCGGGGAGCGCGGGGACCAGGGCCGGAGGGCGGCACCGTGGACCAAAGGCCGGTGCCGAAGACCGGGACCGGAGACCGGGAAGTGGAGCCTCAGCCGCGCTTCGCCCTGTAGGTGCGCATCTTGGCGCGGGCGCCGCACACCGACATGGAGCACCAGCGCCGGCGCCCCGCCGGGCTGCGGTCGTAGTACACCCAGCGGCAGTCCTCCGCCTCGCACGCCTTGAGCCGGGCCCAGGTGCCGTCGGCCGCGGCGCCGGCGATGGCCGCGGCGACGCGGGCGGTCAGCCCGGCCGGTTCGGTGGCGGGGCGCAGTGCGGCGGCGCCCGCCGCGTCCACGGTGACGCGCAGCGGCGCCCCGGCGAGCAGCCGGTCGAGCGGGGGCGCGGCATCGCCCGGCGGGCGGTGGCCGGCATGGGCCAGGCAGGCGGTACGGAGCGCCTCGCGCAGCTCCCGGGCCTCGGGGACGTCCCGCTCGGTGAGACCGAAGGCGGCGCGCCCGTCCGCCGTGTCGAGTGTGTCCGCGCCCGTCTCGACGTCCAGGGTGTTGACCAGGGTCTCGATCAGTACGAGTTCCCCGGGCGCGGAATCCTTCTCACTCATGGTGCGACCTCATGGTTGCGACGTTACCTCCTTTGCGGGAGCATGCAGTAACGGTTACCTGCTGAGGGCCTCTACGGGTAACCCGCTGTATTCATTCGTCCGGAGGAGGAATTGTCATGGCTGTCGCCACCCTGGGTGCCGTCGTCCTGGACTGCCCAGACGCCGCCGCGCTCGCGAGCTTCTACGCCGGGCTGCTCGGCGGTGAGATCACGCCCGGTGAGGACGACGGCTGGCTGGAGCTGACCGGGACCGGGGGCACGCTGCTCGCGTTCCAGGACGCTCCCGGCTTCGTACCGCCGCGGTGGCCGAGCGCGGACGCCTCGCAGCAGATCCATCTGGACCTGACCGTGCCGGATCTGGACGCGGCGGAGAAGGAAGTGCTCGCGCTGGGCGCCACGGTGCTGGAGGCGGAGGACCGGGAGCGGAGCTTCCGGGTCTACGCGGACCCGGCGGGCCACCCGTCGACGGCTCAGACGGCCGCGCCGTCCAGCTGCTCGATCGTGGCGTGCGACGGGGCGCGCCGGCTGCGCAGCTCGCGCGCCACGTCCTCGGCGTCGCGCAGCACCCGTACGGCGTTGCGCCAGGTGAGCTTGGCGAGGTCGGCGTCGGACCAGCCGCGGCCGAGGAGCTCCGCGATCAGGTTCGGGTAGCCGGCGACGTCCTGGAGACCGTCGGGCAGGAAGGCCGTTCCGTCGTAGTCGCCGCCGATGCCGATGTGGTCGATGCCGGCGACCTCGCGCATGTGGTCGAGGTGGTCGGCGATGGTCGCCACGGTGGCCATCGGACGCGGGTGGGCCGCCTCGAAGTCGGCGTGCACCCGCATGGCCTGCGAGGTGGTGTCGAGGTGGTGCAGGCCGTGCGCGCGCATGTTCGCGTCCGCGGCCTGCGTCCAGGCGACGGCCGCCGGCAGGACGAACTTCGGCACGAAGGTGGCCATGGCGATGCCGCCGTTGACCCGGAGCCTGCCGAGGACGTCGTCGGGGATGTTGCGCGGGTGGTCGCAGATCGCCCGCGCCGAGGAGTGCGAGAAGATCACCGGCGCCGTGGAGGTGTCGAGCGCGTCGCGCATCGTGCCGGCCGCCACGTGGGAGAGGTCGACCAGCATGCCGGTGCGGTTCATCTCGCGTACGACCTCGTGGCCGAACGGCGAGAGGCCACCGATGCGGGGAGCGTCGGTCGCCGAGTCCGCCCACGCGATGTTGTCGTTGTGGGTGAGCGTCATGTAGCGGACGCCCAGGGTGTGCAGGGCGCGCAGGGTGCCCAGCGAGTTGTTGATGGAGTGGCCGCCCTCGGCGCCCATCAGGGAGGCGATCCGGCCCTCGGCGCGGGCCGCCTCCATGTCGTCGGCGGTGAACGCGCGCCGCAGGTCGGCGGGGTGCCGGACGATCAGCTCGTCGACCACGTCGATCTGCTCCAGCGTGGCGCTGACGGCCTCGTCGCCCGCCATGTCGGTCCGTACGTAGACGGACCAGAACTGGGCGCCGACGCCGCCCGCGCGCAGCCGCGGGATGTCGGTGTGCAGATGGGCGGACTGGTCCTTGGCGATGTCACGGGCGTCCAGGTCGTAGCCGACCTGCTCGCGCAGCGCCCACGGCAGGTCGTTGTGACCGTCGACGACGGGGTACTCGGCGAGGAGCCGCCGTGCCCGCTCCAGCCGGGCCGCCTGCTGTGCCTGCTCCACGGCGGCCTACTTCCCGAAGCCGAAGGAGTCGGCGCCCTGGACCTTGCTCCGGAGCCGCTTGCCCTTCTCCGTCGCCTGGTCGTTCAGCTCCTGCTGGAACTCCCGCATCCGGGCCAGCAGTTCGCCGTCGTGGGCCGCGAGGATCCGGGCGGCGAGCAGACCGGCGTTGCGCGCGCCGCCGACCGACACGGTCGCAACCGGCACACCGGCGGGCATCTGCACGATGGAGAGCAGGCTGTCCATGCCGTCCAGGTACTTCAGCGGGACCGGTACGCCGATGACCGGCAGCGGGGTCACCGAGGCGAGCATGCCGGGGAGGTGGGCGGCACCGCCCGCGCCCGCGATGATCGCCTTCAGACCTCGCCCCGCCGCCTGCTCGCCGTACGCGATCATCTCGTGCGGCATGCGGTGGGCGGAGACGACGTCGACCTCGTGGGGGATCTCGAACTCGTCGAGGGCCTTGGCCGCTGCTTCCATGACGGGCCAGTCGGAGTCCGAGCCCATGACGATGCCGACGACGGGCGCGGCGGTGGCGGGGGAGGTCATTCGGTGATCGTTCCTCGCAGGTAGTCGGCCGCGTGCCGGGCGCGCTCCCGCACGTCCGCCAGATCGTCGCCGTAGGTGTTGACGTGTCCCACCTTGCGGCCGGGCTTCACGTCCTTGCCGTACATGTGGATCTTGAGCTGCGGGTCGCGGGCCATGCAGTGCAGGTACGCCTGGTACATGTCCGGGAAGTCGCCGCCGAGGACGTTGGACATGACTGTCCAGGTGGCGCGCGGGCGCGGGTCGCCGAGCGGCAGGTCGAGCACGGCCCGGACATGGTTGGCGAACTGGGAGGTGATCGCGCCGTCCTGGGTCCAGTGGCCGGAGTTGTGCGGGCGCATCGCCAGCTCGTTGACCAGGATGCCGGGCTTCCCGTCGGGTCCGCGCGTCTCGAAGAGCTCGACGGCGAGGTGGCCCACGACGCCCAGCTCGGCGGCGATCCGCAGCGCGAGCTGCTGGGCCTCGCCGGCCAGGTGCTCGTCCAGCTCCGGCGCCGGGGCGATCACCGTGTCGCAGACGCCGTCGACCTGGATCGACTCGACGACCGGGTAGGCGACGGCCTGGCCGTGCGGCGAGCGGACGATGTTGGCCGCCAGCTCCCGTACGAAGTCGACCTTCTCCTCGGCGAGGACCGCCACGCCGGCCCGGAACGGGTCGGCCGCGTCCGCCTCGGAGCGGACCACCCAGACGCCCTTGCCGTCGTAGCCGCCGCGGACCGTCTTGAGGATCACGGGGAAGCCGCCGACCTCGTCCGCGAAGGCCGCGGCGTCGGCCGGGTCCGTCACGATGCGGTGCCGGGGGCAGGGCGCGCCGATCTCGGTGAGCTTCGCGCGCATCACCCCCTTGTCCTGGGCGTGCACCAGCGCGTCGGGACCGGGGCGCACGGGGATGCCGTCCGCCTCCAGGGCCCGCAGGTGCTCGGTGGGCACGTGCTCGTGATCGAAGGTGATCACGTCACAGCCGCGCGCGAAGGCGCGCAGCGTGTCCAGGTCGCGATAGTCGCCCACGACGACTTCGCTCACCACCTGGGCCGCCGAGTCCTGGGGGGTGTCACTGAGGAGCTTGAACTTGATGCCGAGGGGGATGCCCGCCTCGTGGGTCATACGGGCGAGCTGACCGCCACCGACCATGCCGACTACCGGGAACGTCACTCCTCCAGGGTATCCGCCGCCCCGGGAAGCTCCCGACGACGCCCTCCTGCCTCCCCGGGCCGGGCCGTCGTGTCACAGCATCGCCACACCGCTCACGGCATCCACGGGCGGCCCGTGGACGGGCTGGTTAGCATGACTGGATCCATACAACCGGCGTACACGTGAGCGACATCCACACGACCGGCGTCCACGCGAGCGACAGACGGGCTGAGCGATCACCATGAGCGAACGGGGCTCCCTGCGGACCCGGCTGGAGCTGCTGGCCCGGGAAGTCGCCAAGTTCGGCGTGGTCGGCGGGGTCGGCCTGGTGGTCAACATCGTGGTGTCGAACCTGCTCTGGCGCTACACCGCCATCCCGACGGTACGGGCCGGTCTGCTGGCCACCTTCGTCGCCGTCCTGGGCAACTACATCGGCTTCCGGTACTGGACCTACCGGGACCGCGACAAGAGCGGACGGACCCGCGAGCTGACGCTGTTCCTGGTGTTCAGCGCGGTGGGTGCGGTCATCGAGACCGGTGTGCTCTACACCGCGACGTACGGCTTCGGGTGGGACACCCCGGTCCAGAGCAATGTCTTCAAGATCCTCGGGATCGGCATCGCGACGCTGTTCCGCTTCTGGTCCTACCGGACGTGGGTGTTCAAGGCGCTGCCCGTCGGGGCTGCGAAGGCCGCGCCGGGCGTCGAGGGGGTCGTGAGGCAGGGGCGGACGGAGCGGGTACCGCGGGTCGAGGCGGATTCGGCGGCGCGTCGCTGAGGGGCGGTCCCGCGGCGGATCGCGGCCGCCCGCCGCTCACCGCACCGGGCGTTCCGGCTCCTGCCGCTTCAGGGCCACCCGGCTGAGGAACAGGGCGAAGACCGCGGGCTGCTGCTGGAGCAGTTCCAGGCGGCCGCCGTCCGCCTCCGCGAGGTCCCTGGCCACCGCGAGGCCGATGCCGGTGGAATTGCGTCCGCTGATCGTCCGCTCGAAGATCCGGGCGCCCAGGTCGGGGCGAACCCCCGGACCCTCGTCCGTGACCTCGATCACCGCCTGGTTGCCGGTGACCCGGGTGCGCAGCGCGACCGTGCCGCCGCCGTGCATCAGCGAGTTCTCGATCAGCGCGGCCAGCACCTGGGCCACGGCGCCGGGCGTGCCGACGGCCCGCAGCCCCTGCTTGCCGGAGCGGACGATGGCCCGGCCCGCGCTGCGGTAGGCGGGACGCCACTCCTCGATCTGCTGCTTGACGACCTCGTCGAGGTCGAAGACGACGGCGGAGCCGGTACGCGGATCACGGGCGTTGGTCAGCAGCCGCTCCACCACGTCGGTGAGCCGCTCGACCTGGGTGAGGGCGATGTTCGCCTCCTCCTTCACCGTGTCCGGGTCGTCGGTGACCGAGATCTCCTCGATCCGCATGGAGAGCGCGGTGAGCGGCGTACGGAGCTGGTGCGAGGCGTCGGCGGCCAGCCGGCGTTCCGCGGTCAGCATCCGGGCGATCCGTTCGGCGGAGGAGTCCAGGACATCGGCGACCCGGTCCAGCTCCGGCACCCCGTACCGCTTGTGGCGCGGCCGGGGGTCGCCGGAGCCCAGGCGTTCGGCGGTCTCGGCCAGGTCGGTCAGCGGTGAGGTCAGTTTGTTGGCCTGGCGTACGGCCAGGAGCACGGCGGAGACGATGGCCAGCAGCGCCACCGCGCCGATGATCATCAGGGTGCGGCCGACCTCGCGGGTGACCGCGGAGCTGGACTCCTCGACGGTGACCTTCTCGCCGCGCTCCCCCTCGGCCGTGCTGCTGATCACACTGCCGGTGGGGCGCTTGCCCACTTCGAGCGGGGCCCTGCCGGGGATCTTGACCAGCGCGTAGCGCTTGCTGGTGATCTGCTGGGACAGCAGTACGGGGGTGATCCGCTCGTCCTCCAGCAGCCGGCTCTCGACGACGCTGATCAGCCGCAGCGCATCGGAGTCGACGCTTTCCTGGGCGCTGTTGCTGATGGTGCGGGTCTCGACGATGACGAGGGAGACGCCGAAGACGGCGATCACCACGAGCACCACGGCGAGTGTGGAGTTGATCAGTCTGCGGCGCATGATTGCTTCTGCTCGTCGGCTCTTCCCGGAACGGTGGCCCCCCTCGGAACGTCAGCTCTTCTCGAAGCGGAAGCCGACGCCCCGTACGGTCGCGATGTAGCGGGGGTTGGCGGCGTCGTCGCCGAGCTTCTTGCGGAGCCAGGAGATGTGCATGTCTAGGGTCTTGGTCGACGACCACCAGGTGGTGTCCCAGACCTCGCGCATCAGCTGGTCCCGGGTGACGACCCGGCCGGCGTCCCGGACCAGAACCCGCAGCAGGTCGAACTCCTTGGCGGTGAGCTGGAGTTCCTCCTCGCCCATCCAGGCGCGGTGCGACTCGACGTCGATCCGGACGCCGTGCGTCGCGGGCTGCGGCGCGGGCTCCGTGGCGCCGCGGCGCAGCAGGGCCCGGACCCGGGCGAGGAGTTCGGCGAGGCGGAAGGGCTTGGTGACGTAGTCGTCGGCACCGGCGTCGAGGCCGACGACGGTGTCCACCTCGTCGGCGCGGGCGGTCAGCACCAGGATCGGCACGGTGTGACCCTCGGCACGGAGCCTGCGGGCCACTTCGAGGCCGTCCATCCCGGGCAGCCCCAGGTCGAGCACGACCAGGTCGATTCCGCCCTGGAGGCCGGCGTCGAGTGCGGTCGGACCGTCTTCGCGGACCTCGACCTCGTAACCCTCCCGACGCAGTGCGCGGGCCAGCGGCTCCGAGATGGATGCATCGTCCTCGGCGAGCAGTACACGGGTCATGGAGTGATGGTAGTCCGCGCGGGGCGGCTGCCGTGAGGTGATCCACAAGCCCTGCGGGTCCATGGAACAAACGGATCTTCGCCTTTGAATGTGCGGGCTTGGTTCCATCGATACCTGTGATCCATCTCTCAAGTCCTTTCATATCCGGCTCTGTCGTGGCGTATGGTTGCTCGACGCCTGTTGCACTACTCAAGGACCCTTGGGCAGCTTTTAGCGCCGAGGGTCTCTTTTATGGGCCGACTGGTACCCGCCAGTCGCGAATTCAGTGAATGACCTGTGGCCGGGCCCGGAACGCGAGGATGCGCACCGGGCGTGGATCCCGACACGGTCGGTCCCCGTCTCCTCCAGCCGGCTCCTTCGCGAGCCGGGCGGTCGGGGCGAATCCCTCTCGGGCGTGAGGGGTGGGACGTACCCGTGCCGGTGCCGGCCTCCCCCCACCGGGCGCACCACGCTCACAAGGCGTCGCGTCCCGAGCACACAAGGATCGACCATGGCGTCCAGCCTGACGAAGGACCCGGCCAGTACTCCTGGATCCGCGAAGACCTTCTTCGGCCACCCCCGCGGCCTGGCCACTCTCTTCATGACGGAGATGTGGGAGCGCTTCAGCTTCTACGGCATGCGGGCCCTGCTTCCGCTCTACCTGGTCTCCGGTTCCGGCCTGCACATGAACGCGGCCACGGCCACCGCGATCTACTCCATCTACATGGCGATGGTGTACCTGCTGGCCATGCCCGGCGGCTGGTTCGGCGACCGGGTCTGGGGGCCGCGCAAGACGGTCACCGTCTCGGCCGCGATCATCATGCTGGGCCATCTGACGCTGGCGCTGCCGGGCTCGGGCACCTTCTTCGCGGGACTGGCGCTGGTCGCGCTCGGATCCGGGCTGCTGAAGGCCAACATCTCGACGATGGTCGGCCACCTCTACAACGGTCCGGAGGACGCCCGCCGCGACGGTGGCTTCACCGTCTTCTACATGGGCATCAACCTCGGCGCCTTCGCCGCGCCGCTGATCATCGGCACCATCGGCGAGAAGGTGAACTGGCACCTCGGTTTCGCCATCGCCGCGGCCGGCATGGCGCTGGGTCTGGCCCAGTTCCTGATCGGTACGCGCCACCTCAGCGCGCGCAGCAGCGTCGTCCCGAAGCCGCTGTCGGCCGAGGAGCGCCGCACGACCCTGCGCAAGGGTCTGCTGTGGCTGGCAGTGGCCGTCGTCTTCTACGGCGTCCTCGTCGCCACCGACGTCTACACGCTGAACTGGGCGCTCGTCCCGATCACCGTCGCCGGTCTGATCATCCCGATCGCGGTGCTGGTGCGGATCAAGCGGGACCGGGACCTGTCGAAGACCGAGCAGTCGAAGATGTCCGGCTACATCTGGTTCTTCGTCGCGGCCGCCGTGTTCTGGATGATCTACGACCAGGGCGGCTCCACGCTGTCGCTCTTCGGCGAGTCCTCCACCACCAACAGTGTGTTCGGCCTGGACTTCCCGACCTCCTGGTACCAGTCGGTCAACCCGGTCTTCATCATGGCGCTGGCCCCGGTCGTCGCCTGGATATGGCTGGCGCTGAACCGGCGCGGCAAGGAGCCGAGCACGGTCGTCAAGTTCGGCTCGGGGCTCTTCCTGGTCGGCGTCTCCTTCCTCGTCTTCATGCTGCCGCTGACCATGACGACGGACGGCGACAAGGTCAGCCCGATGTGGCTGGTGTCGATCTACTTCCTGCAGACCGTCGGTGAGCTCTGCCTCTCCCCGGTCGGCCTCTCGGTCACCACGAAGATGGCGCCCGCGAAGTACGGCAGCCAGATGATGGGTGTCTGGTTCCTCGCGGTCACCGCGGGCGACTGCACCACCAGCCTGCTGTCGCTGGCGGGTGTCGACCTGAACAAGACCGGCATGGTGGGCCTGGAGGCGGCGCTCGCGATCGTCGCCGGGTTCGCGATCTGGATGTACCGCAAGAAGGTCAGCCGGCTGATGGGCGGCGTGCGCTGATGCGCTGATCGCTTCCTGCCCGTACGCAAGGGCCTCCGCACCGGTCGACGGTGCGGAGGCCCTTGCGCGTCGTCACGGGAGCCGGCTCACCTGGTGCCGCGCAGCCTGCGCCACGGGGTGAAGGTGAACACGGCGCCGCCCAGCAGGATCGCCGTGCCCGCGACCAGGCCGAGGGCACGCAGGGTGCCGTTGTCCTCGGCCCCGGTAGCGGCCAGTCCGCCCGAGGCGGTGCCACCGGCCGCCGCGGCGCCACCGGTGCTCGTGGAGCCCGAGGTGGCGGAGCCGGAGGCGCCGCCCTCCTGGGCGGTGGTGTCGAGCTCCAGCGACGGGGACACCGCGCCCTTGACCTTGCACGGGATGTTGATCTTCGAGGTGCCCAGCGTGACGTCGATCGTCAGGGTGCCGGGACTGAGCGTGGACCTGCCGGACGCGCCGGGCTTGTACGTGCCGGTCATGTCGGCCAGGTCGACCGGCTTGCCCTGCTCCAGCGGTTCGGCGTTGGCCGGTCCGGTGACCTTCACCGAGCCCTTGTCCGCGCCGCCGACGGTGACGTCCATGGACGGCTTGAGCGCACCGGCCGGCAGCGCGGCCGGGCTGTCCATCACGCCCTTGGCCGTCTTGACCGTGAGGGCGTAGCTCCCGCCGCTCTTCTTGGCGTTGATCGTCACCTTGGAGGCGATGGCGGGCGGTCCCGGGGACGTACAGGTGAAGTCGACCGAGACCTCCTTGCCGGGGAAGTCGGTCTGTCCGCCGCCGCCGCCGGAGCCCGAGGCGGAACCGCCGGAGTCCCCGCCGCCGGACGTCGTGCCACCCGCGGTCGTGCCGGAGGTCGTGCCGCCGGCGGTGGTACCGGAGGTCGTGCCGCCGGCGGTGGTACCGGAAGTGGTACCGCCCGCGGTGGTCGAACCGCTCGTCGTACCGCCCGCGGTGGTGGATCCGCCGCCGTCGGTGACCTTGATGGTCGCGCCCGGCTGCACGGCCTCCTTCGGGGTGCACTTGGTGTCCGTGGAGATCGGCTTGGAGACGTTGATCTTGTACGCGTCCGGCGTCAGCGTGATCTCACCGGCCTTCTCCAGCTTCAGCGTGCCCTTCATGTCGGGCAGCAGCATGGCGCTGTTCTTGGGGATCGGCGGGTTCTGCCGCGGCCCTTCCATCTGCACGGTGCCGGTGGCGGCGCCGCCCAGCTTGAGCGTGCCGGTCGGCTTGACGGTGTCCTTGTCCAGGTCGAGGATGTCGGGGTTCTTGGAGGCGGCCTCGACCGTCTTCCACACCACCTCGACGGTGTCCCCGACCTTGGCCTCGGCGGGCGCGGTCAGCTGCACCTTGGTGGTGCCCTGCACGGCCGGCAGTCCCGAGATGGGCGGCGGGATGCACTCCGTCGCGTACGAGACGTCGGCGGCCTGTGCCGGACTCGCGGCCAGCAGCATGCCCGCGCCGCCGAGCATCATCGCGACTCCCGCCGCGACCGTCCTGCGATGCGTACTCACGAATGTCCCTTCGTCGTCGGTCTGTTCTCTGACGGTGCGGAATCGGGTGTGAACCACGGCAGCGCGGCCGTGGTGGAGGCCGGGCCGTCGGTGGGCGCGGCCGCGGAACCTTCGGCGGGGCCCGGTGCACGGCGCGGCTTCGGGGCCTTCACGGTCGTACCGGCCCGTCGCGGCGGGCGGCGGCGCCGGGGGCGGCCCGGGGCGCGCGAGGAGCGGGGGCGCACCTTGTCGACGGCCGCCATGCCGATCCGGAACACGGCGGCCGGTACGACGAGGCACAGCAGGATCCAGAAGAGCGTGACCCCCCAGGGGCGGCCGACCCCCCAGGGCTGTTCGGCCAGCACCTTGCCGCCGTACCTGAGCGAGACCTGGTAGTCGCCGTGGGCGCCCGCCGTCAGTTCGACCGGGAGGCTGATCTGCGCCCTGCGGCCGGAGGCGATGGTCCCGCGCCACTGCTGCTCCTCCCACTGCGGGGCGAAGACGCCGTGCGCGGTGCCGACCTCGAAGACCGGGTCCTTGACGGGGGTGGAGCCGAGGTTGCCCACGGTGAGGACCAGTTGCCGGGCGGGCGGGGCGCCGAACCAGGTGAGGATCCCGCTCTCGCCCTCCAGCCGGGTGGTGGCGAGCACCGCGAGCCGGCCGTCCCCGGTCTCCTTCGGCAGCGCGGCGAGCGGGTGGCCCGCGACGACGAACACGGCGTCGGCCGCGGCCTGTTCCCCGGTGACGGTGGCGACGTGCACCACGCAGGGGCACGGCACGGGTGGCTCGGCGACCGGCATCTTCTTGCGGAAGGCGCCCTTGCCGTCGGTGGTGACGGCCCGGCCCTCGGCGTTGGCGCAGGAGTTGGTGCCGCCGATCACCCCCCTGTCCGGTGTGGACCGGCCGCAGATCAGCATCATCAGCAGCGCGTTCGGCCGCCACCCGCCGCCCTTCACGGTGATCTCACCGCCCTTGCCCGCCTGCTGCTTGGAGAGGGTGACCACGGGCTTCGCCGCCGCCCTGGTGTCCGCCGCGCCGGCCCCGGGCGCGGAGAGCATCAGCAGGGCGGGCAGCAGGGCCACGAGCAGCGCCGCGAACGACGCGGCGAACGGCCTCGTGGCCCTCCGGTGGCTGCCGCCGCGGAGTGCCGCCGGTCCGGCCTGTCCAGTCACGATTCCGCTCCCGCCTTCGCCAAGTGCCTGCTCCCTGAGTGCTGCCGACCGCCCGGCGACCGTACGGACCGCTCGCCGCCGGCGTCGTCTTCGCCATCGCCATCGCCATCGCCGTCGCTGCCGCCACCGGCGCCGGTACCGCCCTGTTTCTGCCGGCGCGCTCGCCTGCGCCGGTGCGCGTACGTGCCCGCGCCCGCACCGGCCAGGACCAGCAGTGCGCCGGCGGTCAGCGGCGCCCACGGGACGAAGACGGCGCGGGCCGTCGCCTCACCGTGCGCGCCGCCCTCCGCCGTGACGCGCAGCCGTACGGTCGCCGAGTCGAGCGCGGGGACGTCCCGCCACGGCTCGGTGAGCCGGAGGCGCTGTCCGGGCCGCAGCTCCACCGGCAGGGGGCGGGCCCCGCGCCGCACCAGCGTCCCGAACACCCCGTCGGCCCGGACCGCGAGCCGCGGGGCGAGGACCGCGTTGCCCCGGTTGACCAGCGTGTAGTGGATGACCCGCCCGGACACGGTGACGTCCTCGACGGTGAGCGCGGCCAGCGTCGGCCCGCCGACCCGCAGCCGTACCGGCACGCCCACCGTGCGGTCGCCGCCGCGCACGACGATCGCGGCGGGGCGGTCACCGGGCGTCGCGCCCGCGGGCACCGTGACGGTGAACGGCACATCGGCCCGGGTGCGGGCCGGGACGGTCACCTCGGCGGCGACGGTCCGCAGCCAGCGCCCGGCCCCGGTGGCGCCCCTGCCTCCGGAGCCGCCGCTCTTCGCCTCGTACCTGTCGGCGCCGCTCAACCGCACGGTGACCGGGGACCGCCCGGGGTTGGTGACGGAGATCCGGTCCTGGAGAACCGTGCCGGGCGGGCCCTCCAGATAGATGTACGGTCTGCCGCCCGTACCGGAACCGCTCACCGCGGGCTGCGCCGTCCATGAAGCGGCGCCGGTGTGCGACGGCGTCCGTGGCGCGGCACCGGCGGCCGCCGGTGTCATGGCGAGGGCGCACAGCAGTACGGCGAGGGCGAGTCGGGCGGCGTGACCGGTCGGCGACGGCATGGGCGGCTCCCTGATGCGTGACGGCGGCTGGGTCGCCGGACCGGGTCGCTCCGGATCCGGCCCGGTCCGGCAGGAAAGGCCCCTATCGGCCCACGGCCCCCTGCCCGCGCCTGGTCAGCCAGAGCACCCCGGCCGCACCGGTCAGCAGCACCGTGCCGCCCAGCGTGCCGAGCGCCACGGCCGAGTCGAGCGGACCGGTCTTCGGCAGCTGTCCGCCGCCGTCGTCGACCGGGGCGCTCTGCCCGCCGCCGCCCGCGGCCGTCACATCGAGCTGGAGCGACGGTCCCGGCTTGTTGGCGGGGGTGCAGGTCGTGGTCGTACCGAGCGCCTTGATGGTGAGCACTCCGGCGGTGAAGTCGACCTTGCCGCTCTTCTTCGGGGTGTACGTACCCGACAGGTCACTGATCTTGATGGGGGTGTTGGCGGGTATGGCGGCGGAGTTCGGCGCGCCGGAGACCTGGACCTGGCCGGAGTCGGCGCCGCCCACCTCGATGACCGCGCTGGGGCTCATGGCGCCCTTGCCCAGTTCGACGGGGCTGGAGGAGACGCCCTTCTGGAAGGACATGGTGAGCCGGTAGCCACCACCGCTCTTGACGCTCTTGATGTCGATGGGCGACACGGCGCTCTTGTCGCCGATCGGGGTCTTGCACTTGTAGTCGACGTCCACGACCGTGGCGTGGGCGGCGGGCGCGGCCATCAGCACCACCGTGCCCGCCAGCGCGGACGCCAGCGCGAGAGCTGTTCGCTTCTGGTAGGACACCTGAGTTCCCCTCATGCCGGAAGTCGCCGCACGCCGGTTCACACCGACGCATTTTCCTGACGACACATCAGATCGGGCGCTCAAGGTACGCCCGGCGCCTTGTGGAGGGAAGACAAAGAGCGCGCCGATCCGGCGCGCTCCTGGGGGCTGTCGACAAAGGGCCGGCACACCCGCACGGGGCGCACCCCGGCGGGCCTGCCCGCCTATGCGGGGGCGGCCAGCTCCGCCCAGACGGTTTTCCCGGACCGGCCGGGCACCCGAAGGACGCCCCAGTCCAGGCAGAGCCGCTGCACGATGAACATTCCGTGCCCGCCGGGCCGCCCGGCCCGGTGCGGGGTGCGCGGCGCGGGCTGTCCCGCACCCGAGTCGGCGACCTCCACCCGCAGCACCTTCGCCGAGCAGGCGATTCGCATCTCCTCGGGCCCGTCGGCATGCAGGCAGGCGTTGGTGACCAGCTCGGAGACGACCAGCAGGACGTCCTCGGCGGCGGCCCGGCCGTCGGCGCTCGAAGCGGGGAGCCAGCCCCATTCGTGCAGTGCCTGGCGGGCGAAGTCGCGGGCGGTCGGCACGATGCCGCTGACCCCGCGCAGCGACAGGGTGAGCCACTGCCGCTCGGCCGGCTCGGGGGAGGCCGCACCGGCACCCGCGTCCGGGTGCGCCTGAACGCCGACGTCCTCCGGCTCGCGGCCGAGGTCGCCCGGCGGATGCTGCCGGGTGGTGCTCATCAGCGCTTCACCTCACCGATTCACCATGTCGCCATCGAACAATTACAAGTACACATACAGAGTGTGGTGGTCTCCCACGGCTCCGCCGGATGACTTCTGCCCGGCCGAATCGTGACAACACCCACTTCGTCTACGCGGATCGCGTGACACGGGCAACACGAGGGGCGCCCGGGGCCGCGAAACGCGCCGCGATCACGTGTCCAGAGCCGCTTCGAGGGAGTCGTGGACGGTGAAGACCGCCTCGGCCCCGGTGATCTCGAAGACCCTCGCGACCACCGGCTGCATCCCGGCCAAATGGACCCCTCCCCCGGCCGCTTCCGCCTTCAGGCGGGCACCGAGCAGCACATTGAGCCCGGTGGAATCACAGAATTCGAGTCCCGAGCAGTCGACCACCAGGCGTACCCGCCCCTGCTCGACCGCGTGCTCCAGGGGCTCCCGCAACAGATCCGCCGTGTGGTGATCCAGCTCACCCACCGGCGTCACGACCTCGCTGAGCCCTTCGGTCCGGACCTCGACCTGAAGTCGACCCCGGTTCGCGCTGCCGACCGTCCCGCGGTCCATGCCCGTCCCTCTTCGCCGTTCGTCACTGCCTGCGTCTCTGCGTGCGCAGATGCGTATGTGCTGCCTCTGACGTTCTTGAAACAGTACGCGGTCTGTGCGCCACGCGATACCCGAAGACCTCAACAAACCGGACATATAGCGTCAATTGGCGCTTGTAACTGCCTGTCCGAACCGGGTAAGGGTAGGAGGACACCCAAAACACGGCCGGCTTCGGAGGCGCCGCTTCACCGCAGGAACACGTATGGGCATCGGCAGCCATATGCCGAGAACGATGGAGGAGACCATGTCACCCCGGCTCGACGGACCGCGTCCCCACAACGCGACGTCAGCATGTCCTCAGGGACTGACCCACTCAGACTCCCCTGCTGCGAGCGCCGAGCACGGCACCCGCAGCAGCACCGGTACCCGCACAGGTACCGCCGGCAACACCAGCACCATCAGCAGCACCGACCACGCCGACGGCTTCGACCACGGTGTGAGTGACGGTCTCGAAGGACTTCCCGAGATCCCGCCCTATGACGAAGTGGGGCCGCTGGACGCCAGGGCACTGTCGAAGACGCTCTTCGAGCGGCTCGAATCCCTCGAAGAGGGCACCCACGAGTACTCGTACGTCCGCAATACGCTCGTCGAACTGAACCTGGCCCTGGTCAGGTTCGCCGCCTCCCGGTTCCGCTCCCGCAGCGAACCGATGGAGGACATCGTCCAGGTCGGCACCATCGGCCTGATCAAGGCGATCGACCGCTTCGAGCTCAGCCGCGGCGTGGAGTTCCCGACGTTCGCGATGCCGACCATCGTCGGCGAGATAAAGCGTTTCTTCCGCGACACCAGCTGGTCCGTGCGCGTCCCGCGCCGGCTCCAGGAACTCCGGCTCGACCTGGCCAAGGCGGGCGACGAGCTCGCCCAGCGACTGGACCGATCGCCCACCGTGGGCGAGCTCGCCGACCGCCTCGGCATCACCCGCGACGAGGTCGTCGAGGGCATGGCCGCGAGCAACGCGTACACCGCGAGCTCGCTGGACGCCAAGCCCGAGGAGGACGATCACGAGGGCGCGCTGGCGGACCGCATCGGCTACGAGGACCACGGACTCGAAGGCATCGAGTACGTCGAGTCCCTGAAGCCGCTGATCGCCTCGCTGCCACGCCGCGACCGCACGATCCTCTCGCTCCGGTTCGTCGCCAACATGACGCAGTCGGAGATCGGCGAGGAGCTGGGCATCTCGCAGATGCATGTGTCGAGGCTGCTCTCCCGCACCCTGGTCAAGCTGCGCAAGGGGCTGACCCTGGAGGAGTGAGCGGCCACGCCGCACGACCCGCTCGCGGGACCTCGTGAAAGGACCCGCCTCGACACCCGAGGCGGGTCCTTCCGCATGAGCCGGGTCGTTCCGCGCGTCCGACGCCCCGTCACCACCCGGCGGCCGGTGGCTCAGAGGACGCGTTCGCCCCGCTGCCAGACCGCGTGGACCAGCGGGACGCCCGGCCGGTAGGCGAGGTGTACGTGGCTGGGGGCGTCGAGGAGCGTCAGGTCGGCGCGGGCGCCGGGAGCGACGCGGCCGATGTCCGTACGGCGCAGGGCCGCGGCACCGCCCGCGGTGGCGGACCAGAGGGCCTCGTCCGGCGTCATGCCCATGTCGCGTACGGCGAGGGCGATGCAGAAGGGCATGGACGACGTGAACGACGAGCCCGGGTTGCAGTCCGTGGAGAGGGCGACGGTGGCGCCCGCGTCGAGGAGGCGGCGGGCGTCCGGCCAGGTGGCGCGGGTGGAGAACTCGGCGCCGGGGAGCAGCGTGGCGACGGTGCCGCCCTGGGCCAGGGCGTCGACGTCGGCGTCGGTGAGGTGGGTGCAGTGGTCGGCGGAGGCTGCGTCGAGCTCGACGGCCAGCTGGACACCGGGACCGTGGCCGAGCTGGTTGGCGTGGACGCGGGGGTGCAGGCCCTTCGCCGCGCCCGCGGTGAGGATCGCGCGGGCCTGGTCGCCGTCGAAGGCGCCCTTCTCGCAGAAGACGTCGATCCAACGGGCGTACGGGGCACAGGCGTCGAGCATCGGGCCGGTGACCAGGTCGACGTAGCCGGCCGGGTCGTCGGCGTAGTCCGGGGAGACGATGTGGGCGCCGAGGTAGGTGACCTCCTCGGTGTGCCTGGCGGCGATGCGCAGGGCGCGGGCCTCGTCCTCGACGGTGAGGCCGTAGCCGGACTTGGTCTCGAACGTGGTGGTGCCCTGGCGCAGCGCCTCGGCGAGATAGCGGGCGACGTTGGCGTCGAGCTGTTCGTCGGTGGCGGCGCGGGTGGCGGCGACCGTGGTCCGGATGCCGCCCGCGCTGTAGGCGCGGCCGGACATCCGGGCGTTGAACTCCTCGGTGCGGTCGCCCGCGAACACCAGGTGGGAGTGGGAGTCGACGAAGCCGGGGATCATCGCCCGGCCGCCCGCGTCGACGGCGTTGTCAGTGGCGGGTGCTTTGCTGGATTCACCGGTCCAGACGATCCGGTCGCCCTCGATGACGACGGCCGCGTCCCGGATCGTGCCCAGGGGGGAATCCGCGCGCGGGGAGGGGTCGTTGGTGACCAGACTGGCGATGTTGGTGATGGCGGTCGTCGTCATCGGGGTGCTGCTCTCCTTGCGGGGGTCCGGCGTCAGCGGTGCAGGGCGGCGACGGCCGAGGCGAGTGCCGCGGGTACGTCCTCGACGAGTGCGTGCCGTCCGTCGCGCACGATGTGCCGGCCCGCCACGACCGTGTGCCGCACATCGGCCGCGGAGGCGGCGAATACAACTGCTTCGGCAGCCAGCCGGGGCACCGGCCCCGCTGTCCTGACGGAGTCCAGGGCGACGGTCGCCAGGTCCGCGGGGGCACCGGGTTCGATGACGCCCGCCTCCGGCCTGCCGAGCGCCGCGTGTCCGTCGACGGTGGCGGCGCGCAGCAGGGCGGCCGCCGTCCAGTGACCGCGCGCCCGGGTGCGCAGGCGCTCGTCGAGCTCCATCGCGCGGGCCTCCTCGAAGAGGTCGATCACGGCGTGGCTGTCGCTGCCGAGGGAGAGCGGCGAGCCGGCCCGCTGGAGGGCGACGGCGGGGCCGATTCCGTCGGCGAGGTCGCGTTCGGTGGTGGGGCACATGCAGGTGCCGGTCGCCGAGGAGCCGAGCAGTGCGATGTCCTCGGTGGTGAGGTGGGTGTTGTGGATGCCGGTGGTGCGCGGGCCGAGGACGCCGTGGTCGGCGAGGAGCCGGGTGGGGGTGCAGCCGTGGGCGGCGAGGCAGGCGTCGTTCTCCGCGGTCTGCTCGGAGAGGTGGACGTGGAGCGGGGCCTGCCGCTCCTCGGCCCAGGCGGCCACGGTGGCGAGCTGCGCGGCGGGCACGGCGCGCACGGAGTGGACGGCCGCGCCGATCAGGGCGTGGTCGGAGCCCTTGAGGAGGGAGGCGCGTTCGGCCCAGGCGTCCGCGGTGGTGTCGGAGAAGCGCAGCTGGTGCCGGTCGGGCTGCTGGTACTGGGTGGGGCGCCTGCCGAATCCGGCGGAGAGGTAGGCGGTGTCCAGCAGCGTGATCCGGATCCCGGCCTCGCCCGCCGCCGCGATCAGGGCCTCGCCCATCGCGTTCGGGTTGTCGTACGGGGTGCCGCCCGGCGCGTGGTGCAGATAGTGGAATTCGCCGACCGCGGTGATGCCGGCCAGCGCCATCTCGGCGTACACGGCGCGGGCGAGTTCGTAGTACGAGTCGGGGGTGAGCCGGGCGGCGACCTGGTACATGGTCTCGCGCCAGGTCCAGAAGGTGCCGGAGCCCACCTGGACGGTGGAGCGCAGGGCGCGGTGGAAGGCGTGCGAGTGGGTGTTGGCGAGCCCGGGGACGGTGAGCCCGCGCAGTACGGTGGCGCCCGGCGGCGGGGTGGTGACACCGGTGCGCACGCCCGCGATCAGCCCGCCGGAGACGTCCAGGGCGACGCCCGGCTCGACATGGGTGCCGAGCCAGGCGTGGGACAACCAGTACGTCACGGTGGCGGGCCTGCCCGCCGGTTCCGTTGTCAGCTGCACGCGAGACCTTCCAGTACGTCGGCGAGTGCGACCACCCCGGCCACGCAGTCGTCCTCGGCCGCGTGTTCGGCCGGCGAGTGCGAGATCCCGGTGGGGTTCCGTACGAACAGCATGGCGGTCGGTACCGAAGCGGACAAAATACCCGCGTCGTGTCCGGCGCCGGTCCCGAGGACGGGCACGGTCCGGCCGGCGTCGCCCCGGCCCGCGAGGATCTTGCCGAGCTCGTCGCGCAGGGCGTGCTCGAACTCCACGACGGGGGTGAAGGACTCGCGTACGACGTCGAGGTCGATCCCGGCCCGCTCGGCGTGTTCCCGGGCGGCCCGCTCGATGCCGGTGACCACGGCGTCCAGGCGGTCCTGGTCGGCGGCGCGCGAGTCGAGCCAGCCCCGTACGAGGGAGGGGATGGCGTTGACCCCGTTGGGCTCGACGGCGATCTTGCCGAAGGTGGCCAGGGCGCCGGCGAGTTCCGCCTCGCGGCGGGCGGCGAGCACGGTCTCGGCGTAGGTGAGCATCGGATCGCGCCGGTCGGCCAGTCGGGTGGTGCCCGCGTGGTTGGCCTCGCCCCGGAAGTCGAACCGCCAGCGGCCGTGCGGCCAGATGGCCGAGGCGATGCCGACCGGGTCGCCGCCGAGGTCGAGGGCGCGCCCCTGCTCGACGTGGAGCTCGACGAACGCGCCGATGCGGGCGAGCCGTTCGGGGTCCGGGCCGATGGTGTCGGGGTCGTACCCGGCCGCCTCCATGGCCTGCGGCAGCGTGATCCCGTCGCCGTCGCGGAGCCGGTGCGCCGCTTCGACGGTCAGCTGTCCGGCGGCGAGCCGGGAGCCGACGCAGGCGAGCCCGAAGCGGGCCCCCTCCTCGTCACCGAAGTTGCCGATGGCCAGCGGCCGGATGAACTCCACTCCCCTGTGGCGGAGTTCGTCGAGCGCTGCGAAGGAGGAGACCACGCCGAGCGGCCCGTCGAAGGCGCCGCCGTCCGGTACGGAGTCGAGATGGGATCCGGTGACGACGGCGTCCCCGGCCAGGGGATCGCCGAGCCAGGCCCACTGGTTGCCGTTGCGGTCCACCTCGTAGGCGAGCCCGCGCGCCTCGGCCTGCGTCCGGAACCAGGCGCGGCAGTCGACGTCGGCGCCGGTCCAGGCGTAGCGCCGGTAGCCACCGCTGCCCCGGTGCCGGCCGATGGGCAGCAGCTCGCGCCACATGGACAGGAACGAGGACGAGCCGCCGCGGCCGGGGTCGGCGCCGCCGCCCCCGGGGTTCGTCGTGCCCCCGGAAGGAAGGCTCACCGGGCGTCCTCGGTCATCGGCACGCGTACGCCCTTGTCCTCGGCGACGGACTCCGCGATGTCGTACCCGGCGTCGACGTGCCGGATGACGCCCATGCCCGGGTCGTTGGTGAGCACCCGGCGGATCTTCTCGCCCGCCAGCTTCGTGCCGTCGGCGACGGTCACCTGTCCGGCGTGGATGGACCGGCCCATGCCCACGCCGCCGCCGTGGTGGATGGAGACCCAGGAGGCGCCGGACGCCACGTTGACCATGGCGTTCAGCAGCGGCCAGTCGGCGATCGCGTCGGACCCGTCGAGCATGGCCTCGGTCTCCCGGTACGGGGAGGCCACGGAGCCGCAGTCCAGGTGGTCGCGCCCGATGGCCAGCGGGGCGGCCAGCTCGCCGCTCGCCACCATGTCGTTGAACCGTTCGCCGGCCCGGTCGCGCTCGCCGTAGCCGAGCCAGCAGATCCGGGCGGGCAGCCCCTGGAAGTGGACGCGCTCGCCGGCCATCTTGATCCAGCGGTGCAGCGACTCGTTCTCCGGGAAGAGCTCCAGCATCGCCTTGTCGGTCTTGTGGATGTCGGAGGCCTCGCCCGACAGTGCCGCCCAGCGGAACGGGCCCCTGCCCTCGCAGAACAGCGGCCGGATGTACGCGGGGACGAAGCCCGGGAAGTCGAATGCCCGCTCGTAGCCCGCGAGTTGTGCCTCGCCGCGGATGGAGTTGCCGTAGTCGAAGACCTCGGCCCCGGCGTCCATGAAACCGACCATCGCCTCGACGTGCTTGGCCATCGACTCCCGTGCGCGCTGCGTGAAGTCGGCGGGCTTCTCGGCGGCATACGAGGCCATGTCGTCGAAGTCGACCCCGAGCGGCAGGTACGCCAGCGGGTCGTGCGCGCTGGTCTGGTCGGTGACGATGTCGATCGGGGCGCCCTCGGCGAGCATCCGGGGCAGCAGCTCCGCCGCGTTGCCGAGCAGGCCGATGGAGAGCGGGCGGCGGGCGTCCCGCGCCTCGGTGGCGAGCTGGAGCGCGTGCTCCAGGGAGTCGGCGCGCACGTCCAGGTAACGGTGCTCGATCCGGCGCTCGATGGCGCGCGGGTCGCAGTCGATGCAGATCGCGACGCCGTCGTTCATGGTCACGGCGAGCGGCTGGGCGCCGCCCATGCCGCCGAGTCCGGCGGTCAGGGTGATCGTCCCGGCGAGGGTGCCGCCGAACTTCTTGGCCGCCACCGCCGCGAAGGTCTCGTACGTGCCCTGGAGGATGCCCTGGGTGCCGATGTAGATCCACGATCCGGCGGTCATCTGGCCGTACATGGTGAGCCCGAGCGCCTCCAGGCGCCGGAACTCCTCCCAGTTCGCCCAGTCGCCGACCAGGTTGGAGTTGGCGATCAGGACGCGCGGCGCCCACTCGTGCGTCTGCATGACACCGACCGGGCGCCCGGACTGGACGAGCATCGTCTCGTCCTGCTTGAGCGTCCGCAGGGTGCGCACCATCGCGTCGAAGGAGCGCCAGTCGCGGGCCGCCTTGCCGGTGCCGCCGTAGACGACGAGCTTGTCGGGGTGCTCGGCGACCTCGGGGTCGAGGTTGTTCTGGAGCATGCGCAGGGCGGCCTCCTGCTGCCATCCCAGGGCGCTCAGTTCCGTACCGCGCGGTGCCCGTACGGGGCGGGGTCCTGACATGGCAATGCCTCCTCGCGACTGTAAGCCTTCTATTCACATCCTGGAGTCCTGAATACTCGTAGTCAACAGTCCCGCACCGTCGCAAGGGGACGGACGACCCGCGCACGGGTCGCCCGGTGCTCCCGACACGCGCCCTCCCCGCGCCTCCGTACGCCCGGGGCATGTGCCGGTGGAAAATGCCCCAACCCCTGCCCGGCGAAAGCACGTTGCGTAGCCTCGTGGTCACACTCGCACACCGAGCCGGGCGGGGTGTCCGCATGCCCGCGGCCGCACCGCCGCACTGGCTCGAAGACGCACCCGAGAGACATCTGGGAGGTCCCTGTGATCCGAGCACTCAGACTGCGCGCAGGTACGAAGCCGCCGATGGCGCCCGAGGTCGGCGCGGAGGACGTGCTGGCCGAAATCCAGCGATTACGGGCCGAGGTCCCGCTCCTGTCCGGCGCCCTGGTCGCCGGCATCGACGGGCTCGTCCTGGCCCACGACACCCCGGACGTGGCGCCGGAGCGCGTCGCCGCGCTGACCGCGGCCGCGATCGGCGTCGCGACGCGGATGACGGAGGCGACCGGCCGGGGCGGTTTCGACGAACTTCTCGTACGGGGCGAGTCCGGCTGCATCGCGTCGTACGCCGCAGGGCCCTCGGCCGTACTCACACTGCTGGCCGAGGACGGCGTCGATGCCGCCGCCCTCCACCTCGAAGGCCGCCGTGCGGGCGACCGTATCGGCGAGCTGATCGACGCCGCCCGGCGTCGCGCCGCCCGGACCGTGCCCCCGGCCCTCGTTCCCGGGCAGCAAGCCCGGTCACAGCCTCCGCAGCCGTCCTGGCAGCAGCCCTCGCCGTCCCCACGGTCCCAGCAGCCCCCGCAGTCCCCACGGTCCCAGCAGCCCTCGCCGTCCCCACGGTCCCAGCAGCCCCCGCAGTCCGACCCGTTGCCGCCCCGCCCCTGACGGCCGAGGTCCGGCGGGCGGATTCAGCGCCGGCGCCGCGCTCCGCCGGGCGCGGCGTCCCCCGCCATCGGCCCGGTGGTCCGGTACCCCTTGACCTGCCTGCCCGCGGGCCGGCCGCGCTCCACCCAGTCGGTGCGCACCCAGTACAGGGCGTCGTCCCGCTGTTCGCGCCGCCCGATCCGGGCGGCCTTGAGCCAGAGCCCGGCGCCCGCCCCGGCGAGCACCATCCCGCCGGCCCCGGGCAGCACGAACGCGCTCGCCACGGCGACCGGGAACGCCCCGAGCAGCCACCACCGGCGCCCGCGCCGCCAGTTGCGTACGGTCACGGCCCGGTCCTGGAGGAAGTCGGACCGCCCGGCCCGGGTGGCGCCGCCGGCCAGTTCCGCGTACCGGCGGCCGCGCGCGAGCGCCACCACCGCCGCGGTGATCAGGAACAGCGCGGCCCCGGACAGCAGGCCGATCCGGCGCCCGGTGAGCCCCGGCACCAGCGCGCCGATCGCCGCGGCCAGCAGCCCCGGCCACCACAGCGGTGCGGCTCCGGCCCGTACGATCACGGCCACCCTCGCCAACGACTGCGCTCCGCGCCCCACGTCCGTACCCCTCTCCGCGGCTCCTGGTGGGCCGTCGTCTCCTGATGAGTCCGTCAGCTCCTGGCGAGCCTTCCGGCCCGGAGATTAGTGGCCGTAGATGAGCGCGGCCTGAGAAAGCGGTGCCCGAGAATCCGCGAGCTCGCGGCAGCCGCCCCGCCGCGTGCGCCCTCAGCGCATGATCCCCACCATTCCGTCGCCGCCCCCGGCGCAGTGGAAGCGGCCGGCGCAGCAGCGCGCCCAGCCGTCGGACTCCGGGTCGGTCAGGGCCAGTCGCCGCCACCTGTCGCCGGTCGGCGCGCCGGCCGCCAGCCGCAGCCCGAGCGCGGGCACGACCACATCGGTGGCGGGTTCCGGCAGCCGCACCGCCTCCGGGAGCACCGGGAGCACCTCCTGCGCCGGGTGCCCGAACAGATCGACGCCGTCCCACACCACGGCGGCCCCGGCCGTCCCCGACGGCCCGGGCTCGTGCCACACCTCGATGCGTGCGAGCCCGTCCGCCGCGTCCGGACCGCCACCGGCCAGGGTCAGCCGGAACCCGTCGAAGACGGCGACGGTGTTCCAGCCGGGCTGGAAGAGGTGGCCGCCGAGCCATGCGTCGTGGGCATGGCGGAGTTCGGAGTAGTCCTCGATGGTCAGGGATCCGCACCGCATCCCCAGGTGGACCCGGTCCGCGGACGCGGTCAGCAGGTCGCCGGCGGCATCGGCGCTCGTTCTGAACCTCAGCACCCCGGCCCCGCCCGGCAGCGCCACACCGGTACCCGGCAGCAGTTCCAGCTCGTGCCATTTTCCCCGGCCCGGGTGGCGGCCCCGGACGCCGGCCCCGGGTGGCGGTCACTCCACGAACAGTCCCCGCACCGCCGCCCTCGTGTCGAACTCCTCCAGCCGCGCCTGCGCGTCGGGCAGGTCGTCGCACATCGCCTCCAGCAGCACCCGGCCCAGCAGCATCGGCGCGCATGCCGTGTCGAAGGCGAGACCGGTGCCGACGGCGGCCGGGATCAGCAGATCGCTGTGCTTGGCGACGGGCGCGAACGCGGAGTCCGCCACCGACACGACGGTGATCCCCTGCTCCTGCGCGTACGCGAGCGCGTCCACGACCTCCCGCGGGTGCCGGGGCAGCGCGAAGCAGATCAGCGCGGAGGCGCCCGCCCGGCGCGCGGCGTCGATCCGGTCGCGCAGCATGCTGCCGCCCTCGTCCAGCACCCGGACATCGGGGTGGACCTTGGCCGCGAAGTACCCGAAACCGCGCGCCTGCGAGGAGGCGGCCCGCAGCCCGAGCACCGGCAGCGGCCGGGAGGCCGCCAGCAGCCTGCCCGCCCGCTCCACGGGCGCCGGGTCGGCGAGCAGCTCGGCCAGGTGCCGCAGGTTCTCGATCTCGCCGAGCACCGCCTGCTGGTACTCGTTGTACGCGTCGTCCCCGGCCCCGTCCCCGGCCACCGGCTCGGTGGGCGCGACCTCCCGCAGGTGCTTGCGGAGCGCCGGGTAGCCGTCGAAGCCGAGCGCCACGGCGAAGCGGGTGACGGACGGCTGGCTGACTCCGGCCAGCTCGGCCAGCTCCACGCTCGACAGGAACGGGACGTCACCGGCCCTGCGCACCATCGAGTGCGCGATGCGGCGCTGGGTGGGTGTGAGCCGGCGCCCCTCGAAGAGCTGCTGCAACCGCGTGGCCGGGCTGCTCCCGCTCATGTTGTCCCCTCGGTAGATTCCGGCGTACCGCGATCCGGCGCCGACAAATCCATTCAGCCAGCAAGGCGTCTGCATGTCCATATGCAGCCAGGAGCGCGGGCCGGGGCGCACGCCTGCGGCGGGCCGGGGCGCGGGCCGTGTCCCCGGGCGCCGCCCCGGGCCCGCTACTCAGGGCTTGTCCGTGCCGTCCAGGATCTCGACGACCGAGACCCAGGACTCCCATCGCCGCGTGTACACCCGCAGCGTGTGGCCGCCCGGCGCGGGCCCGGCCCAGGCGGCGGTCGCGCCCCGGTCGCCCCGCGCACCGTCCGGCGTGCTCCCCGGTGTGCGTCGCAGGCCCTCCGCCGCCAGTCCGGTGTGCACCGTCCCCAGCTGTTCCCCGGCCGTCGCCGCGTCGTCGTACTCGACGAGGCACTGCCGGGCCACGGCGTCGTGCCCGCCCCGGTACTCCCGGCTGTAGCCGACCCGGTCGGGCGCGCCCGGCTGCGGGGACGCGACCGAGCAGAAGGCACCGAGACCCGCCCGGTTCAGGAGTTCGCCGCGTGCGTCGGAGTCGACCGGCCGCCCCTCGTTCTCCTTCCAGCGCCACGTGCCGTACAGGGGCACCTCCTCCGCGGGCAGGGTCCGGACCATGCCGTTCTCTCGGAACGGATTGTCCGGCGCGGTGGCCACCACGCCCCCCTCGTGCGGCCGGTCCGTTCCGGCCGGCAGCAGGATCCATGCCCCGGCGGCCATCAGTACGCCCGCGCACAGCGCCGCCGTACCCGCCCTGCGCCGCGCCCGGCGTCGCTGCCCCCTGCGCCGGATCTCCTCGGCGGCGGGCAGCCGCACCACGACACCGTCCAGCAGCTCCTCCACCTCAGCCATGGCTGGCCCCCCTCACACGCCCGGCGGTGGCAAGAGGATCGGCCAGCCGCTCACCGAGCACCTTGCGGGCCCGGTGGAGCCGGGTCCGTACCGCACCGTTCGACACTCCCGTCTCGCGCGCCACTTCTTCTACCGGCAGGTCCAGCAGATGGTGCAGGACCACGGCCCGGCGTTGCTCGGCACTCAGCTCGCCGAGCGCGTCCAGCAATGCCACCCGGTCCGCCGAGAGGCCGGGCACGTCCGAGGGCGGCCCGTGACGGAAGTGCGCGCGCACCCGGTTGCGCGTCCTGCGCCAGGTGCTGATCGCCAACCGGATCGCCACCGTCCGCACCCAGGGGAGCGGGTCGCCCTCGCGCACCAGCCGGTCCCAGCGCTGCCACGCCCGCACGTACGCCTCCCGCACCGCGTCCTCCGCCTCCGCCAGATCACCCGTCGTCGCGTAGACGGCAGCGACCAGCCGCTTGGCCGTGGCCGTGTAGAACGCGTCGAAATCCTCGGCCCCCGTCAGCATCGTCCTCCGTCCGTTCATCGCCCAGGAACTGTTCTCACCGGATACACGCACCGGCGGGGCCGGATGTTACGGACGGCTTTCCGGTCTCCCGCCGGTTCCCCATGAGGCGCTCCTCCATGAGGCGTTCCCCGTGAGGCGCTCCCCCGGGGAAAGAGGGGGGACAGCCCCACTGCGCGCGAGGCCGCCGGTTCCTAGTGTGAAGGGCATGAAATCCGGAGACCCGGAGCTCAAGAGCGAGCTCGATGCCGCCCTGCACGCCCGAAGTGAGCTGGGTTCGGAGTACGAGCCCGCGCTCGTCGAGTCTTTTCTGGAGAAGGTCGAGCAGCGTCTCGACAGCACGCTCGACCGCCGGGTCCGGCGCCATCTCGCCGAACAGCGTGTGGCCACCGCCCGGGGTGAGCGCACGCCGCAGCCGCTGGGGGATTTCGGCGAGCGCTACGGCTTCGGGATCGTCTCGTTGATCCTGGCCGTCCCGCTCTCCGCGATCGGCGCCTCGACCGCCGGCACCGGGGGCCTGATCGTCGCCTGGCTCGGGATCGTCGCGGTCAACGCCGTGCACGCCGTCCGCAACTGGCCGTGGTTCTCGCACCGCCCGGTACGTACGGGCTCCGACTGGGAGGACTGACGGCCGGGGCCGCGCAGCCGTTCCAGAAGCACAGCCGTTGCCGTTCCAGAAGCACAGCCGTCCCGGAACCCGGCCGCCCGGAACCCAGCCGCCCCCGAAGCGCAGCCGTCCCGGAACCCAGCCGCCCGGAACCCAGCCGCCCCCGAAGCGCACGGCTCTACGCCTGGCGGGTGGGCTGCACGATCAGCTGGCGCAGGTTGATGTGGCGCGCCCGGCTGGTGGTGTAGGCGATCAGGTCGGCGATCTCGTCGCTGGAGAGCCCGCCGAGCGCGTCGAACATGCCGTCCAGCTGCCCGCTCAGCTCGGCGTTGTCCACGTGGCCGGCCAGCTCCGTGTCGGTGAGGCCCGGTTCGATGTTCGTGACCCGGACGTCACGCGGTCCGAACTCGGTGCGCAGCGACGTGGACAGGTACGTCAGCGCGGCTTTCGTCGCCCCGTACACCGCGTAGTTGGGGAACATGATGTGCGCGCCGATGGACGAGATGTTGACCAGGTCCGCGGTGCGGCCCTCGGCCGCCGCCGCCACCAGGTCGGCCGTGAAGGCCCGGATGATCCGCAGGGCGCCCGTCACATTGGTGTCGATCATCCGCTGCCACTCGTCGGTCCGGCCCTCGTCGACCGGGTTCGGCAGCATCACACCGGCCGCGTTCACCACCAGGTCGACCCGGCCGAACCTCTGGTGCACCAGCTCGGCCGCCGCGTCGACGGACGCCTGGTCGGTGACGTCGGTGGCGACCGCGAGCGCCTCGCCGCCCGCCTCCCCGATCGCGGCGGCCAGTTCCTCCAGCCGCTCCGCCCGCCGGGCGAGCAGCGCAACCCGTACGCCCTGGGCGGCGAGCAGCCGGGCGGTCGCGCTGCCCATGCCGCTGGCGGCTCCGGTGATGACGGCGGTGCGGCCCGCGAGAGTCCGGTACGACATGTCGTGCTCCTTGTTCGTCTCCGGGACCGGGGCGTTTCCCCGGGCCCGGTCCCACTCTGCGGGGCGGCCACCGGGTTACCCAGGGCGACGCTGTTCCTGGGTCCGGCAGTACCAGGATGGGCGCCCGCGCTTCTTCTACGATCGGCGTCATGGACGCTGACCCAGGTGATTTCCTCCGCTCGTGCCGTGCCCGTATCCAGCCCGAGGACGTGGGGCTCCAGGCGTACGGCCGGCGGCGCGTGCCCGGACTGCGGCGCGAGGAGGTGGCGCAGCTCGCGGGGGTGAGCGTCGACTACTACATCCGGCTGGAGCAGGGGCGCGGCCCGAGCGTCTCGGACGCGGTGCTCGACGCGATAGCCAGGGTGCTGCGGCTGGACGAGACGGAGCACGCGTATCTGCGTACGGTGGCGCGCCCCAGGGCGGGCGCATCGGTTCCGGCCGCCTCCCAGCGGGTACGTCCGGGGCTGCGCCTGGTGCTGGACTCGCTGGCCGGTGCCCCGGCGTTCGTCCTGGGGCGCCGGATGGACGTACTGGCCTGGAACGCGCTGGGGGACGCCGTCGTCGGCTTCTCCCGGATGCCCGCCGCCGAGCGCAACATGCCGCGCCAGGTGTTCCTGGAACCGGCGGCGCGGGAGCTGTACCCGGAGTGGGCGGCGGTGGCGGCGGAGACGGTCGCGTTCTTGCGGCTGGACGCGGGACTGCACCCCGATGACCGTCAACTGGCGACGCTGGTGGGCGAGTTGTCACTGAAGAGCGAGGACTTCCGCCGGTTGTGGGCGGACCATCGGGTGAAGTCGAAGACCCGCGGCGTCAAGCGCGTCAACCACGCGGTCGCGGGCGAGCTGGTTCTCCCGTACGAGACGCTCGGCGCGGCTGGCGATCCCGGTCAGTCCCTGGTGGTCTACACCCCGGAGCCCGGCAGCGAGACCGCCGAACGCATAGCGCTGCTGGCGAGCCGGGCGGCCGCACCGGAACCGGCCGGCTGACACACGTCCACGGGCCGCGCGCACGGACGGGCGGATGTGTCGCGGGGACCGCCGCACCCCCGGTCACCCAGGGGGCGGGACGACGGCGGTCCCCGCGAGGGACACGGTCCGGGTCGATTCCGGTCACCGCGTCCTGGCGACGGTGGAGGTCCGGGAGCCGCTCCGTAGTCCGTGTCGCCGTATCGGGTGCCGGCGGGTCTCCCTGCCGACACCCGTCAATCTGCCGGACTCGTGTTAAGCCGGTGCTGCGCGAACGTGTCGCGCTCGTACCGTTTTCGCGAAGCGGAGCCCTGCGGGGCTCCCTACGCCTTGCCGGCCGTCGCGTCCTTGGCGAGGAACGCCAGCAGGTCCTGGCGGCTGACCACGCCCTTCGGCTTGCCCTCGACCAGCACGATCGCCGCGTCCGCGGTGTTCGTGCCGCCGAGCACGGCCATCAGGTCCTCGACCGGCTCGCCGGAGCCGACCTGCGGCAGCGGCGGCGACATGTGCTTCTCCAGCGGGTCGGAGAGCGAGGCGCGCTGGGCGAACAGCGCGTTCAGCAGCTCCCGCTCCACCACCGAACCGATGACCTCGGCGGCCATCACGTCCGGGTGGCCGGCGCCCGGCTTCACGATCGGCATCTGCGAGACGCCGTACTCGCGCAGCACGTCGATCGCCTCGCCGACGGTCTCCTCCGGGTGCATGTGCACGAGGGTCGGGATCGGGCCGTCCTTGTGGTCGAGCACATCGGCGACGCGCGCGGACGGACCGGTGTCCTCCAGGAAGCCGTAGTCGGCCATCCACTCGTCGTTGAAGATCTTGCTCAGGTAGCCGCGCCCGCTGTCGGGCAGCAGGACGACGACCACGTCGTCCGGGCCCAGCCGCTCGGCGACCTCCAGGGCGGCGACCACCGCCATGCCGCAGGAGCCGCCGACCAGCAGACCCTCCTCCTTGGCGAGGCGGCGGGTCATCTGGAAGGAGTCCTTGTCGGACACGGCGACGATCTCGTCGGTGACCGTGCGGTCGTAGGCACTCGGCCAGAAGTCCTCGCCGACGCCCTCGACGAGGTAGGGGCGCCCGGAGCCGCCGGAGTAGACCGAACCCTCCGGGTCCGCGCCGACCACCTGCACCGATCCGCCGCTGATCTCCTTCAGATAGCGGCCGGTGCCGCTGATCGTGCCGCCGGTGCCGACACCCGCGACGAAGTGGGTGATCCTCCCGTCCGTCTGCTCCCACAGCTCGGGACCGGTGGTCTCGTAGTGGGAACGCGGATTGTTGGGGTTGGAGTACTGGTCCGGCTTCCAGGCCCCCGGCGTCTCACGGACCAGGCGGTCCGAGACGTTGTAGTACGAGTCCGGGTGCTCGGGGTCGACGGCCGTCGGGCAGACGACGACCTCGGCACCGTAGGCGCGCAACACATTGATCTTGTCCAGGGACACCTTGTCCGGGCAGACGAAGATGCACTTGTACCCCTTCTGCTGGGCGACGATCGCCAGGCCGACGCCGGTGTTGCCACTGGTCGGCTCGACGATCGTGCCGCCGGGCTGGAGCTCGCCGCTCTGCTCGGCGGCCTCGATCATCCGCAGGGCGATGCGGTCCTTGACCGAACCGCCGGGGTTGAAGTACTCGACCTTGGCCAGGACCGTCGCCTGGATGCCGGCCGTCACACTGCGCAGCCTCACCAGCGGGGTATTGCCTACGAGACTGATCATCGAATCGTGGAATTGCACCGTGTACTCCGGGGTCTCCGAGATGGTGCGGCAAGGGTATGCGTACGGGGACGGGATTGGGCGATGCGATTGAGCGACGGTCACTGCGGGGCAGTTAGCTGTATGTACGGCGGTACGGCGACGAGGAGGTGGACCGGACTGTGTCAAGGGCAAGGGTGGCACGGCGGATCGCGGCGGGCGCGGCCTACGGCGGCGGCAGCATCGGATTGATCGGTGCGGCGGCGGTGGGCGTCCTGCTGGCGGAGGTCCAGCTGGCGAAACGGCAGGTGGGCGGCGGGATCGCACCGGTTCCGCCGAGCGCGGACGGGCGGTACGGGGTGGCGTTCGCCGGTCCCGCGGACCCGTTGCGGCTGGGGTTGCTGGGTGACTCGACGGCGGCCGGGCAGGGGGTGCGCCGGGCCGGGCAGACCCCGGGGGCGCTGCTCGCCTCGGGGCTGGCGGCGGTCTCGGAACGGCCGGTGGATCTGCGCAATGTGGCGCAGCCTGGTGCCCGGTCGGACGATCTGGAGCGGCAGGTCTCGCTGCTGCTGGCCGACGCCTCCCGGCCGCCCGACGTCTGCGTGATCATGATCGGTGCGAACGATGTGACGCACCGGATGCCGGCCACCCAGTCGGTGCGCTGTCTGACCACCGCCGTGCGCAGGCTGCGTACGGCGGGCGCGGAGGTCGTGGTCGGCACCTGCCCGGATCTGGGCACCATCGAGCCGGTCTACCAGCCGCTGCGCTGGATGGCCCGGCGGGTGAGCCGGCAGCTGGCCGCCGCCCAGACGATCGGCTCGGTGGAGCAGGGCGGGCGCACGGTGTCGCTGGGCGATCTGCTCGGGCCGGAGTTCGAGGCGAATCCGCGCGAGCTGTTCGGCCCGGACAACTACCATCCGTCGGCCGAGGGGTACGCCACGGCGGCGATGGCGGTGCTGCCCACGCTCTGCGCGGCGCTGGGCCTGTGGCCGGAGTCCGAGCGGCTGGAAGGGGCCCGGCGCGCGGACATGCTGCCGGTGGCCAAGGCGGCCTCCCAGGCGGCCAAGGAGGCCGGTACGGAGGTCACCGGGGCGCGGGCGCCGTGGGCGCTCCTCAAGCAGCGCAGGCGGCGGCGTCTGCCCGCGGCCACGGAGCCCCACCCGCACCCCGAGCCGCACGGGGAACCACGCGATCTTCCGGCGAACTGACCGGCCCGCCGGGGTCGTGCCGCCCCGCCCGCGCACGGCCCCGCCCATCGACTGAGCGGTCGCTTAGAAAAGAGGTCGGCGTCACATGCGCTGCCCGGTGACCCAGCGTCTACGTACAGGTAACTTCCAAGTCAGTACGTGCCCGAACCCGCCTTCCAGCCCTCATGGAGCCGCGTGATGCCCGAAGCCGTGATCGTCTCTGCAGCCCGTTCCCCCATCGGCCGGGCCTTCAAGGGTTCGCTGAAGGACCTGCGCGCGGACGACCTGACCGCCACGATCATCCAGACCGCGCTGGCCAAGGTTCCCGAGCTGGACCCGAAGGACATCGACGACCTGATGCTCGGCTGCGGTCTGCCGGGCGGCGAGCAGGGCAACAACCTGGGCCGCATCATCGCCGTGCAGATGGGCATGGACCACCTTCCCGGCTGCACGGTCACCCGCTACTGCTCCTCCTCGCTCCAGACCAGCCGGATGGCGCTGCACGCCATCAAGGCCGGTGAGGGCGACGTCTTCGTCTCGGCCGGTGTCGAGATGGTGTCCCGCTTCTCGAAGGGCAACTCCGACAGCTGGCCGGACACCCACAACCCGCTGTTCGCCGACGCCGAGGCCCGCACCGCGGCCCGCGCGGAGCGGGGCGGCGACGACTGGCACGACCCGCGCGAGGACGGCGTCGTCCCGGACGCGTACATCGCGATGGGGCAGACCGCGGAGAACCTGGCCCGGCTCAAGGGCGTCACCCGCCAGGACATGGACGAGTTCGGCGTCCGCTCGCAGAACCTTGCCGAGGAAGCCATCAAGAACGGCTTCTGGGAGCGCGAGATCACCCCGGTCACCACCCCGGACGGCACGGTGGTCTCGAAGGACGACGGCCCGCGCGCGGGCGTCACCCTGGAGGGCGTGCAGGGCCTGAAGCCGGTCTTCCGCCCCGACGGCCTGGTCACCGCGGGCAACTGCTGCCCGCTCAACGACGGCGCCGCCGCGCTCGTGATCATGTCCGACACCAAGGCCCGCGAGCTGGGTCTGACCCCGCTGGCCCGGATCGTGTCGACCGGGGTCTCCGGCCTCTCCCCCGAGATCATGGGATACGGGCCGGTGGAGGCGAGCAGGCAGGCGCTGAAGCGGGCCGGGCTGACCGTCGACGACATCGACCTGGCCGAGATCAACGAGGCGTTCGCCGCCCAGGTGATCCCCTCCTACCGCGACCTCGGTCTGCCCCTGGAGAAGGTCAACGTCAACGGCGGCGCGATCGCCGTCGGCCACCCCTTCGGCATGACGGGCGCCCGGATCACCGGCACGCTGATCAACAGCCTGCAGTTCCACGACAAGCAGTTCGGCCTGGAGACCATGTGCGTGGGCGGCGGCCAGGGCATGGCGATGGTCATCGAGCGGCTGAGCTGAGGCGCAGCGGAGGGCAGGGGTCGTCCGAGGTACGAGGACGGCACCTGCCCGCAGCGCAGACGAGGCGAACGCGACCGACAAACACGAGCGGCTGAGCTGAGGCGCAGCGGAGGGTAGGGGTCGTCCGAGGCACGAGGACGGCACCTGCCCGCAGCGCAGACGAAGCGAACGCGACCCACAAACAGAAGCGAACGCGACCCACAAGCACGGGCGGCTGAGCCGAGGCGGGCTTGGCCGGGCCGGGCCGGGCCGGATCTGACATAGCCGTCAGCGGGCCCCCGCCCCGTACGGTGGCCGGTTCCGAGCCCCGACCGTGACCGAATCTCCCCCAGGATGTGACCTATCTCCTGGGGGAGAGCCATATCCGCAGGTCACACCCACATCAGGGTTAAACCCCGGGCCCAAAGACCTGTCCAATTCGTGACGTAATGCACTGACACAGGGCGCAGGTAGGGGACAAGCTGATGTAGGAAGTCGGGGGATCGATTGAAACCGGGAGTATGTCAGTGAGCGCCATGTCTCTTGCCCTGTTGCTGACCACCGCCGCCGCCACGGCCGTGGGCGCCGCTGCTCTGCACGCTGCTCACGGGCTGCGCAAGCAGGTCACGGCCCTTCGTACCGAGCTTTCCGACGCCCGTGCACAGGGCATCACCGTGCCCGCACAGAGCCGCAGCACCGCCACCCCCGTCGCCGAGATACGCGCGGCCGTCGCCGAGGCGCTGGCCGAGGAACGCGAGCGCGAGCTCGCCGAGGCCCGCGCCTTCTGGGCCACCCAGGAGGCCCGCGACGCCGCCGACGCCCCGTCCCTGCTCGGCGGTCCGACCGGGATGGGAGACGACGCCCCCTTCTTCATGCCCCGCCAGTCCGACTTCGCGGGCCTCGAAGCCATGGACCTCGACGCCACCGAGGCCCTCGACGAGCTGGTCGAACTGACGGAGCTGGCCGACATGACCGAGCTGCCCGGACCTGCGGAGTTCGCCGAGGACTCCCCCGAGCTGGCCGCCGCCCGCCGCCGGCACCCCTCGCACCCCGACTTCGTACCGGTGCAGACCCCCGTCGTCACCGACCACGAGCGCACCGTGAACCGTCTCGAAGAGCTGGCCGACAGCCGCACCGAGCTCGCCGATGTGCGCCCCGGCCCGCTCGGCACCCTGGACGTCTACGTCTTCGCCGACGGCACCACGCTCTGCATGACCCCCGGGCACCGCGAGACGGCCGAGCGCCTGGCCGGTTCGCTGCGCGCGGGCGAGCACCCGGTGCTGCTGGGCGGCTCCGGTGTCTCCGGCGCGTACGCCCTGACCTTCTCCTGCGGCAAGGAGAACGTCTACATCCTCGCCGACCGGGTCATCGCCTCGTTCTGACACCGCTCCTCCGGGCACAGCGGCTCTCGCCGGCCGCCGCCCCCCGGCCGGTCCGCCCGGCCCCGCCACCGCCGCTACGCGAACGCGCGCGCAGCGGCCTCGTTCACGAATTGCACGGCCTCGTCGAGCTCGGCCGACGGGGCCGTTTCCAGTGCCACCGCCAGATCGCGCCCCGCCACGGCGAGCTGGTCGCCGATGGAGAAGATCCCGGCGTCCGGCATGGGGTGCGGCTCCCGGCCCGGCGCCTCGATCCGCTGGGCGCGCAGCGCCAGTTCCCGGGCCGCGGCCAGTCCCTCGGCAGCGGCTCCGCGCTGCAGACGGCTCTGCGGGGCGGCGCGCAGCCGGTCGGCGAATCGGTCCACGGCGGTGATCAGCGGGGTCGTATCGAGCACTCCGCGACCCTACGCGCCCCGGCAGGACGGTTGCCAACGGGCCGTTGCTCGGGCGCGGTGCCGGGCAAGGTGGCGCGGTGCCGGGCGGGTGGCGCGGTGCCGGGCAAGGTCCGGCGACGCGCGATGCGTCGGGGGCGCCGACGTCCCAGGTCTTCGCCGCAGAGACCTGTCGGAAAACCGGAGAGACCCGTCGGAAAAGGGGAACGGCCCGCAGGCACAGTGCCTGCGGGCCGTTCCCGTCGTGCGGGTGCGTGCGATCAGTCGTCGCCGCTGAGGATGGCGAAGAGACGCAGCATCTCCAGGTAGATCCACACCAGGGTCATGGTGAGGCCGAAGGCCGCCAGCCAGGACTCCTCGCGGGGGGCGCCGTAGGCGATGCCGTCCTCGACCTGCTTGAAGTCCAGGGCCAGGAAGCACGCGCCGAGGATGATCCCGATGACACCGAAGAGGATGCCGAGGCCACCGCTGCGGAAGCCCAGGCCGTCACCGCCGCCGAAGACGGCGAACAGCAGGTTGACCACCATCAGGAGCATGAAGCCCACGGCGGCGGCCATCACGAAGCCGTAGAAGCGGCGGGTGACACGGATCCAGCGCATCTTGTACGCGAGAAGCACACCGGCGAAGACACACATGGTGCCCATCACCGCCTGCATCACGACGCCGGGTCCGATGTACGTGCTGACCGCGCTGGAGATCACTCCGAGGAAGACACCCTCGAAGGCCGCGTACGAGACGATCAGCGCCGGCACCGGCCTGCGCTTGAAGGACTGGACGAGCGACAGGACGAACGCCACCAGGGCGGCGCCGATCGCGATGCCGTACGACTTGCCGAGGTTCGCCTCGTCGACCGGCAGCAGCGCCCAGGCGAGCGCGGCGCCGAGCACCACGGTGCCCAGCGTGATCGCCGTGCGCGTGACGACGTCGTCGATCGACATCGCACCGGAACGGACCGGTGCCTGCGGGGCGCCGTACTGGGCGTCCGGCTGGGCGTAGGGGTTGGTGGCGTACGGGTTGGCGGCGGCGCCCTGCGCGTACGGGTTGGCACCCGCTGCGGGGGCCCCGGCCTGCGGCGCCGCGTTGAAGCCCGCGTATCCGTTGTCGCGGCTGAAGCCCCGTCGCGAGAAGACCGGGTTGCTGCTCCTCATCTCACTCCTCCATGGCCACCCTGCGTGGCCTTCCCACAAGAGTAATGGCTAGGCAAAAGAATCAGACTAGTGCTTGGGGAGGATCTTTGCGGGAACCTGTCCGGAGCCGGCCCGGAAACCTGTCGGAAAACCGATCCGGATCACCGGTGGGCGGGCCTGCCGCCGGCTCGGCCGCCAAGAGAGAAGTGGTGCCTGGAACCGGACTCGAACCGGTACGCCCCCGAGGGGCAGCGAGGTTTAAGCTCGCCGTGTCTGCATTCCACCATCCAGGCCTGGCGCGCGGCTCCGCGTTGGCACATGACCCTATCCGGGGACTTCCCCCGAACAGCGGATCAGTGACGCGATGTTGTCTTATTTTATTGACCGCTTGAGGGGTCGTCAGCACTCGCGAAAGGGCATCGCCACATGCCTGGGCGGGGTAGCGGGTACGGCGGCCGGCAATCCGGATTGACGTAAAGTCGCCGCACTCGGACGGCGCATTCACCGGGCGCGCCCGGTGATCTCCCCGGGCGCGTCACCGGGCGGGGCGCGGGGCCGGACACCGGAGCCGGGCGCACCCGCCGGGCGGGTGGCCCCCCGGAGCGGCGACTCAGGGTCGGTGTCATACCGCAGGATGACCCGGGGCTCTCCCGGTGCGACTCAAGGCTGCCCCCGGAACGGGCATGCGGAGGGACGACCGGCGGCGGAACGGCGGTGACGATTGAGGGGTACCGATCAAACCCCGGACGAGCCCTCGGCCGGAGCCCCGAAACAGGAGATTCCCGTGACCACCATTTCCACCGCACCCCGCGTCGCCACGGTGGCCGCCCGCGCCACGGATCTGTCGAAGGTCTACGGGGAGGGCGAGACCCGGGTGACCGCTCTGGACCAGGTCAGCGTGGACTTCCCGCAGGGCGAGTTCACCGCGATCATGGGCCCGTCCGGCTCCGGCAAGTCCACGCTGATGCACTGCGTGGCCGGTCTCGACAGCTTCAGCAGCGGTTCGGTGCGGATCGGTGACACGGAGCTCGGCACCCTCAAGGACAAGCAGCTCACCCAGCTCCGCCGGGACAAGATCGGCTTCATCTTCCAGGCGTTCAACCTGCTGCCGACGCTGACGGCGTACGAGAACATCACGCTCCCCATGGACATCGCGGGCCGCAAGCCCGACGCCGAGTGGGTGCGCCAGGTCATCGACATGGTGGGCCTCTCCGACCGGCTGAGCCACCGGCCGACCGAGCTCTCCGGCGGCCAGCAGCAGCGCGTCGCGGTGGCCCGCGCCCTGGCCTCCCGGCCGGAGATCATCTTCGGTGACGAGCCGACCGGGAACCTGGACTCCCGCTCCGGCGCCGAGGTCCTCGGCTTCCTGCGCAACTCGGTGCGCGAGCTGGGACAGACCGTGGTGATCGTCACCCACGACCCGGCGGCCGCCTCCTACGCGGACCGGGTCATCTTCCTCGCGGACGGCCGGATCGTCGACCAGATGATGAACCCCACCGCCGACCGGGTCCTGGACCGGATGAAGGCGTTCGACGCCAAGGGCCGCACCAGCTGAGCCCCGTCCCGCCCCGCGCCCCTTCCCGGACACCCTCCCCATCCCAGGACTGACAGACATGTTCCGTACCGCCCTGCGCAATGTGCTCGCGCACAAGGCCAGGCTGCTGATGACCGTCCTCGCCGTGATGCTCGGCGTGGCCTTCGTCTCCGGCACGCTGGTCTTCACCGACACCCTCGGCAACGCTCTTCGCAACCAGTCGGCCAAGAGCTACGACGACGTGGCCGTCGCCGTCACCACCTACGCCGACCAGCGCGACGAGAAGACCTCCGGCATCACCGCCGCCACCCTGGAGAAGATCCAGGGCCTGGACGGCGTCTCCACCGCCACCGGCCGGGTCTCCGGCTTCGCCGGGGTCGCCGACCCCGACGGCAGGCTGATCGGCAACGGCTGGTCGAACACCGGCGGGAACTACTTCCCCGGCAAGAACGGCAAGGACTCCGCGTACACCTTCGTCGACGGTACGGGCCCGGCCGCGGCCGACCGGATCGCGCTCGACAAGGAGACCGCGAAGAAGGGCGAGTACCACGTCGGTGACCGGGTCCGGGTCGCCACGAACGGGCCGGTGAAGGAGTACGTCCTGTCCGGCGTCTTCACCACCGAGGACGGCGCGGTCAACGCGGGCGGCAGCCTGGTCCTCTTCGACACCGAGGTCGCCCAGAAGCTCTACCTCAAGCCCGGCGTGTTCCAGGACGCCAATGTGTCCGCCGCGCCCGGCGCCTCCGCCGAGAAGCTGCTGGCCGACGTGAAGCCGCTGCTGCCCAAGGACGCCGAGGCCAAGACCGGCAAGGCGCTCGCGGACCAGCAGGCCAAGGACATCGAGGCCGGTCTGAGCGGTCTCAACGGGATGCTGCTCGCCTTCGCCGGCATCGCCCTGTTCGTCGGTGTCTTCCTGATCGCCAACACCTTCACCATGCTGGTCGCCCAGCGCACCAAGGAACTGGCGCTGATGCGCGCCGTCGGCGCCTCGCGCCGCCAGGTCAAGCGCTCGGTGCTCCTCGAAGCGGCCGTCGTCGGCCTGGTCGCCTCGGTCATCGGCTTCGCCATCGGGCTGGCCCTCGCCATCGGGCTGCGCTCCGCGATGAGCCTGTTCGGCGGGAAGATCCCGGCCGGACCGCTGATCGTCTCGCCCACCGCGGTCCTCGCCGCGTTCGGCGTCGGCGTCCTGATCACCGTGCTGGCCGCCTGGCTGCCCGCCCGCCGGGCCGCCAAGATCCCGCCGGTCGCGGCGATGAGCAGCGTGCACGCGACGGCCACGGTCAAGTCCCTGGTGGTGCGCAACTCGATCGGCGCGGTGCTCACCCTGCTGGGCGGCGCGGCGATCGTGGCGGGCGCGTCCAAGAGCGGATCGTCCGGCCGGACGGTCATCGCCGTGGGTGCCTTCCTCACCCTGATCGGTGTCATCGTGCTGATCCCGCTGCTGTCGCGGCCGGTGATCGCACTGGTCCGCCCGACGCTGAAGCGGCTGTTCGGGGTCTCCGGCAAGCTGGCCGCGCAGAACGCGGTCCGCAACCCGCGCCGTACCGGCGCCACCGCCTCCGCGCTGGCGATCGGCCTCACCCTGGTCACCGGCATCTCGGTCCTCGGCGTCACCCTCGGCCAGGCGGTCGACCGGATGACCACGGACAACATCAAGGCCGACTACCTGGTGACGATGGCGAGCGGCGGTCCGCTCGACGAGTCGGCGCTCACCGCACTGCAGAAGGCCGACGGGGTCTCGGCCATCTCGCCGCAGCAGGCCACCTCGCTGGAGGTCAAGGGCGAGTACCACTCCGCGTCCGCCGTCAGCCCCGCCGACGTCCAGCAGCTCTTCACGCTGCCGGCCGTCTCCGGCTCGCTCGACGCGCTGGGCAAGGGCGAGATCGCCGTCGACAAGAAGACGGCCAAGTCCAACGGCTGGAAGACCGGCGACACCCTCCGGGTGAAGTTCGACGACGACAAGAAGGGCGAGCTGAAGGTCGGGGCGGTCTTCGAGGGCAACGAGATGCTCTCCCCGATCCTGGTCCCGAAGAACGTCGCAGACGCGCACGGCGGCATGTCGTACATCCGCGAGATCTGGCTGAAGACGGACGGCGGCGCGACCGAGGCCAACGAGCAGGCCCTGGTGAAGGCCCTGGGTGACAACCCGGGGATGAGCATCATGGACCGTCAGGACATCCGCGACATGTTCGGCGGCTCGGTCAACCTCGCGATGAACATCATGTACGGGCTGCTGGCGATGGCCCTGGTCATCGCGGTGCTCGGGGTCGTCAACACCCTGGCGATGTCGGTCTTCGAGCGCCAGCAGGAGATCGGCATGCTGCGGGCGATCGGCCTGGACCGGGGCCGGGTGAAGCGCATGATCCGGCTGGAGGCCGTGGTCATCTCGCTCTTCGGCGCGGTGGTCGGTGTCGCGCTCGGCATGTTCCTCGGCTGGGCGATCGGGAACACCCTGTCGTCGGAGATCCCGGAGTACGCGCTGGTCATCCCGTGGGACCGGATCGCGGTCTTCCTGGTGCTGGCGGCGGTCGTGGGTGTGCTGGCCTCCCTCTGGCCGGCCCGCAGCGCCGCGAAGCTGAACATGCTGACGGCGATCAAGACCGAGTAGTACGACCCGGCGGGCCCCTGGGCCCGCCGGACGGACCCGAGGGCCGGTACCCGCAGCTCCTTCGCTGCGGGTACCGGCCCTCGGCCGTTCCGTGGCGTCCCGTCCCGGTGTCAGCCGGTCGCGGAAGCCGTCCAGTCGCGGGCCCGCAGCGGCAGCCCGGCGACCCCGCCCTCCGCCGGGCGCACCGCGAGGATCTGGTTGACGCCGATCTTGTTGTGCTCGAAGGAGAGGGCGGAGGCGGCCATGTAGAGCCGCCAGACCCTGGCCCGTCCGGGCGAGGTCGTCCGGACCGCCCGGTCCCAGTGCTCCTCCAGGTTGGCGACCCAGCGGCGCAGGGTCAGCGCGTAGTGCTCGCGCAGCGCCTCGACGTCGCGGGCCTCGAACCCGGCCTCTTCGAGGGTGGCCACGGTCCGGCCCACCGGGGCCAGTTCGCCGTCGGGGAAGACATAGGCGTCGATGAACTCGTCCACGTGGTACGCGGACTCGTCCTTCTCGGGCCGGCGGGCGATCTGGTGGTTGAGGAGCCGGCCGCCGGGCTTGAGGAGTGCGTAGAGGTCGTCGGCGTACTCGCGGAACCGGACCGAGCCGACGTGTTCCGCCATGCCGATGGACGAGATGGCGTCGTAGGGGCCGTCCCTGACGTCCCGGTAGTCCTGGACCCGGATCTCGATCCGGTCCGTCAGGCCCTCCTGGGCGATGCGCTTCCTGGCGAAGGCGGCCTGTTCGACGGAGAGGGTCACTCCGGTGACCCGGGCGCCGTACTCGCGGGCGGCGTGGACGGCCATGGAGCCCCAGCCGCAGCCGACGTCGAGGAGGCGGTCGCCCTCCTTCAGCGCGAGCTTGCGGCAGACCAGGTCGAGCTTGTCGCGCTGGGCTTCCTCAAGCGTTCCGCCGTTCTCCCAGTAGGCGCAGGAGTAGACCATGGACGGGCCGAGGACCAGTTCGTAGAAGTCGTTGCCCACGTCGTAGTGGTGGCTGATGGCCTGCTTGTCCCGGCGCTTGGTGTGGAGGGTGCCGGTACGGCGGCGGACCTCCTCGGGCGGCGGGGGCGGCGGGGGCAGCGGGCCGGCCAGTTGCAGCAGCCCCTTGGCGAAGGCCCGCACCTTGGGGTCGCGGACCGGGTGGACGCGGTCCCCGGTGTCGGGACCGCGGTCCCAGATGAGCGAGGCCATCAGGTCCAGGGCCTCGTAGAGATCGCCTTCGATGTCGAGTTCGCCCGCCACCCAGGCGCGGGCCAGGCCCAGTTCGCCCGGCTTCCAGAGCAGCCGGCGCAGCGCACGGCGGTTCCGGATCACAAGTACGGGGGCACCGGGCGGTCCGGATTCGCTGCCGTCCCAGGCCCGGATACGGACCGGCAGCTTTTCTCCCAGCAACTCCTCGGCGAGAGCGGTCAGCCGCAGCGCGGCGTCTGCCATGGCGCACACCTCCGTGATGGTGTTCCCAATGTGCCCAAACATGGTCGAACATGCCTGCAACCACGCCGGGCACTCGTGTGCCACGACGAGGTACGTACGCGTCAACAGTCCGCGAAGCGCCCGCCATCCCGCTACAGCGCAATGGAACGGCAAAATAGCTGTACACCGCACACACTTGGCCGCGGACACGTCGAAGGGGCCGCCCGCACCACGGATGGCGGACGGCCCCTTCGGGCGTCGTACAGGTACTGCCGCGCGGGCGAGTGGGCCCGCGCGCGGACTAGGCGGACTAGGAGGCCTTGGCCTTCTCGCCCTCGGCCTTGGCGGCGGCCGGTGCCGGGGCCGGCTTGGCGGCCTCGTAGAACTCCTCGCGCGGCGTCTCCATGGCGCCGAGCGAGACGACCTCGCGCTTGAGGAACATCGCAAGGGTCCAGTCGGCGAAGATCCGGATCTTGCGGTTCCAGGTCGGCATCGCCATGCCGTGGTAGCCACGGTGCATGTACCAGGCGAGGCGTCCCTTGAGCTTGATCTTCATCTTGCCCATGACGATCATCGCGACGCCCTTGTGCAGCCCCAGACCGGCGACGGCACCCTTGTTGGCGTGGCTGTACTCCTTCTGCGGGAAGCCCCGCATGCCGGAGATGACGTTGTCGCCGAGGACCTTGGCCTGCCGCAGCGCGTGCTGGGCGTTGGGCGGGCACCAGGCGTTCGGGTTGCCGGCCTTGCGGCCGACCATGTCCGGAACCTGGGCGTTGTCGCCCGCGGCCCAGATGTAGTCGGTGCCCTGCACCTGGAGCTTCTCGGAGGTGTCCACGTGACCGCGCGGACCGAGCGGCAGGCCGAAGCGGGCCAGCGCCGGGTTCGGCTTCACGCCGGCCGTCCACACGATGGTGTTGGAGTCGACCTCAAGGCCGTTCTTCAGCACGACGTGACCGTCGACGCAGGAGTCCATGGAGGTCGAGAGGAAGACCTCGACGCCACGGGACTCCAGGTGCTCCCGGCCCCAGGTGCCCAGCTTCGGGCCGACCTCGGGAAGGATCTTGTCGGCGGCGTCGACGAGGATGAAGCGCATGTCCTCGCGCTTCACGTTCGTGTAGTACTTCGCCGCGTCGCGGGCCATGTCCTCGACCTCGCCGATGGTCTCCGCACCGGCGAACCCGCCGCCCACGAAGACGAAGGTGAGGGCCCGGCGGCGGACGTCCTCGTCGGTCGTCGAGTCGGCCTTGTCCAGCTGCTCAAGGACGTGGTTGCGCAGGCCGATGGCCTCCTCGATGCCCTTCATGCCGATGCCCTGCTCGGCGAGGCCGGGGATCGGGAAGGTGCGGGAGACCGCGCCCATCGCGATGACCAGGTAGTCGAAGGGCAGCTCGTAGGCCTCGCCGACGAGCGGCGCGACCGTGGCGACCTTGCGGTCCTGGTCGATGGTGGTGACCCGGCCGGTGAGGACCTCGGCCTTGGGCAGGACGCGTCGCAGCGGGACGACGACATGCCGGGGCGAGATGCTGCCGGCAGCAGCTTCGGGGAGGAAGGGCTGGTAGGTCATGTACGACCGGGGGTCGACGACCGTGACGGTCGCCTCGCCGTAGCGCATCTTCTTGAGGATGCGCCGAGCTGCGTACAGGCCTACGTACCCACCGCCTACTACGAGGATCCTGGGACGCTCCGTGGTGCTCATGCCATCGAGTATCCACCCCCCTCCGAGGGCATGCTCGTGAGCCCCTTCACAAGGTTGGGGCCCCCTTCTGCTACACTTCGCCGCCCACGTGACCCAGGTCATGGCGCCACAGGGGAACCACGGCGTGACGGCGAACGTTGTTCACCGCTTGTGAGCTGGCCCTTGGCCCTCCGGACAGGGTGAACCACCATCCCGGTACATCTGCCGGCAACACGTCCGGAACACTTCCGCGCGTCCTCTCAACGACCTTGCGAGCGGCTCCGGATGCCCATCCGGAGCAGAACTTCCCTCCACAGGGCCGAATTCCTTGTGAAGAAGTTCACGAACTTCGTCGCGCCGTGCCCCGCGAACCACCGTCCGGACGGTCCAGAAGAGCTCAAAGGTGCAGGCCAAGGTACGCGTGAGCGCCCCGTCCGGGAGGGTCCGCACGCGGTCGCCCTAGGCGATCGACCAGCCGATTCCGTCGAGGATGTCGTGCTCGCTGACGACGACCTCGCGGGCCCCGGTCCGCTCCATCACGGCGAGCAGGATCAGCGCCCCGGACGTGATCACATCGACCCGCCCCGGGTGCATCGCGCCGATCGCGGCCCGTTCGGCGTGGGTGGAGCCGAGCAGCCGTCCGGTGATCTCCCGGACCTGCTCGACGGAGATCCGGGAGTGGTGGATCGCCTCGGAGTCGTACGCCTCCAGCCCCAGGGCGATCGCGGCGATCGTGGTGACCGTCCCGGCCAGCCCGACGAGGGTGGCGGCCCCGGCGAGCGGGACGCTCTCCTCGGCGAGGTCGAGGGCGGCGTCGATGTCGGCCCGGATCGCGGCGATCTGCCCGTCGTCCGGCGGGTCGGTCACGACGCCGTCGCGCACGAGGTGCCGCTCGGTCATCCGTACGCAGCCGATGTCCACGGAGCGTGCGGCCCGCACGTGGTCGTCGCCGACGACGAACTCGGTGGAGCCGCCGCCGATGTCCACGACGAGATACGGCTTCGCCAGGTGATCGCGGCCCGCGAGCTCCTTGGTGGCTCCGGTGAAGGAGAACTCGGCCTCCTGGTCCCCGCTGATCACCTCGGGCTCGACGCCCAGGATCTCCAGCACCCCGCGGACGAAGTCGTCCCGGTTCTCCGCGTCGCGGGAGGCGGAGGTGGCGACGAAACGGATCCGCTGCGCCCCGTGCTCCTTGATCACCGCCGCGTACTGCCGGCAGGCCGCGAACGTCCGCTCCAGCGCCTCGGGGGCGAGCCGGCCGGTACGGTCGACGCCCTGCCCGAGCCGGACGATCTCCATCCGCCGGTCGAGCTCGACGAACTCGCCGGTGGACGGATCCGCGTCGGCGACGAGCAGACGGATGGAGTTGGTACCGCAGTCGATGGCGGCCACGCGGGTCATGAACGCTCCAGAGTCGTGGGCAGAGCCCACATCAGGCCCCTGCGACGGACGAGGGGCAGATCAAGCCCCTGCGACGGACGAGGAGCAAACCAAGCCCCTTCGGCGGACGAGGAGCAAAACCAAGCCCCTCCGGCGATTGAGGAGCGGGGGTCCGGGGGCAGAGCCCCCGTGCGAACGGTCAGCCCTCCTCAGGCGCGCCGCACGGCGAAACGCACGGCCCCTTGCGCCACCACTCCGGCAGCATCGCGATCGCCTCGTCCCCCAGCGGGTTCACCCCCGGCCCCGCGGCCAGCGAGTGCCCCACCAGGACGTGCAGGCACTTCACCCGGTCCGGCATGCCTCCCGCGCTCGGAAAGCCCTCCAGCACCTCGATCGCGTCGCGCCGGGCGATGTAGTCCTCGTGCGCGGCCCGGTACGCGGCGGCCAGCTCGGGGTCCGTACCGAGGCGCTCGGTCATCTCCTTCATGACCCCGTTCGCCTCCAGCGTGCCGATCGCGGACGCGGCACGCGGGCACGTCAGGTAGTACGTCGTCGGGAACGGCGTACCGTCCTCCAGCCGGGGCTGCGTCTCGACCACGTCCGGGTTGCCGCACGGGCAGCGGTGCGCGATCGCGCGCAGACCGCGCGGCGGACGGCCCAGCTGCTGCTGGAACGCGGCGATGTCCGCCTCGGTGGGCGCGGTGGACTCGGTCTGGGGAGGGGGCGTTTCCATGCCTGCCTAGGTTCTGATCGGGCTGCTCGAACTGCGGTTCTGCAGATGGATGAAGAGATTCAGTCGCGGTCGGCGCTGTCCACGCCGTCCCAGAGGTTGGAGTGCCACGGCCGGCCGGACTCGTCCGTCCTGCCCTCGCGCTCCTTGACCGCGTCGGGGTCGATCACCGTGTAACCGGTCTCCCCGGGAAGAAGGTAGTGCAGGTGCGTGCGGGCCAGCTGCCGGATGTACGCATCGTCCTGGAGGCGCGCCTTCTCGTCGCGCAGCTCCTCGGTACGGGCCTTGGCGTCCTGCGCCAGCCGCTCCTGGTCGGCGATCTCGTCCTGCTGCGAGACGTACTGCCGCATCGGATACGCCAGCGCGACCACCAGCGAGCAGACGACCAGCGCGAGGAAGGCCGCCCGGCCGGTGAGCCGTGAGCGGCGGGCCTGGCGACGGTTCTGGGACCGGTAGACACGGGCCGCGGTCTGCTCGCCGAGCAGTCGCAGCCGGGTCGCGGTGGAGAACCGGTCCCGGGCCTTCGCGGCCATGTCTCCGCCTCCCCACTACGCACGTCCGTCCCCGCACACGGTACGGGACCGAGTGCGGGGACGGACGGAGGCCGGGGCCTTCGGCCCCTGACGGGCCGAATGGGATGATCAGCCCTTGAACCGCGGGAACGCCGAGCGGCCCGCGTACACCGCGGCGTCGTCGAGGATCTCCTCGATGCGCAGCAGCTGGTTGTACTTGGCGACGCGGTCCGAGCGGGCCGGGGCACCGGTCTTGATCTGGCCGCAGTTCACCGCGACGGCGAGGTCGGCGATGGTGACGTCCTCGGTCTCGCCCGAGCGGTGCGACATCATGCACTTGAAGCCGTTGCGCTGGGCCAGCTCGACGGCGTCCAGGGTCTCGGTCAGCGAGCCGATCTGGTTGACCTTGACGAGCAGGGCGTTGGCGGAGCCCTCCTCGATGCCGCGGGCCAGGCGCTCCGGGTTGGTGACGAAGAGGTCGTCGCCGACGATCTGCACCTTGGCGCCGAGCTTGTCGGTGATGACCTTCCAGCCGGCCCAGTCGTCCTCGTACAGCGGGTCCTCGATGGAGACCAGCGGGTATGCGGAGACGAGCTCCTCGTAGTACTCGGTCATCTCGGCGGCCGAGCGGGACTTGCCCTCGAACTCGTACTTGCCGTCCTTGTAGAACTCGGACGCGGCGACGTCGAGCGCGAGCGCGATGTCCTTGCCCGGGACGTAGCCGGCTTCCTTGACGGCCTCGACGATGAGGTCCAGGGCGGCGCGGTTCGACTCCAGGTTCGGCGCGAAGCCGCCCTCGTCGCCGAGACCGGTCGACAGGCCCTTGGTCTTCAGGACCTTCTTCAGCGTGTGGTAGACCTCGGCACCCCAGCGCAGCGCCTCGGAGAAGGACTCCGCGCCGATCGGCGCGATCATGAACTCCTGGATGTCCACGTTGGAGTCGGCGTGCGAGCCGCCGTTGAGGATGTTCATCATCGGAACGGGCAGCAGGTGCGCGTTCGGGCCGCCGAGGTAGCGGAACAGCGGCAGGTCCGAGGCCTCGGAGGCGGCGTGGGCGACGGCCAGCGAGACGCCGAGGATGGCGTTGGCGCCGAGCGAGCCCTTGTTCTCGGTGGCGTCCAGGTCGAACATCGCCTGGTCGATCAGCCGCTGCTCGGTGGCGTCGTAGCCGACGAGCTCCGGGCCGATCTGCTCGATCACGGCGAGGACGGCCTTCTCGACGCCCTTGCCCTGGTAGCGGTTGGGGTCACCGTCGCGAAGCTCAATGGCCTCGAAAGCGCCGGTGGAGGCGCCGGACGGAACAGCAGCACGGCCCGTGCTGCCGTCGTCGAGGCCGACCTCTACCTCGACCGTGGGGTTTCCGCGGGAGTCGAGGATTTCCCGGGCTACGACGACGTCGATGGACGGCACGAGGCATCTCCTTCTGGGATATGACGCTGGTTGTGCAGGGTCGCTTTGGCCTTGCGACAAGAGCCTAACCGGCCCGGCCCGATCAGTCGGCCGACCGCCCGACCCCTGGGACGAAAAAGGACCCGAGGGCGCACATTGCCGGGCAAACAGCCAGAAATTTACTGGTCGGTAACTACAACACTTGAACGATCCGGCGCTCCCCCGAGCGCGAACGGCAGTGCCCCGGTCCGGCACGCACGGGGAAACGCGCGCCGGACCGGGGCGGTGCTCGGGGAGGAGAGAGCCGCGACTACTTCGTCAGGTGCAGCTGCTGACCCGGGTAGATCAGGTCGGCGTCCTTGACGATGTCCTTGTTCAGCTCGAACAGGTGCTGCCAGCCGCCCTCGACCTTGTTGTCGGCGGCGATCTTGCTCAGCGAGTCGCCGGAGACGACCTTGTACTCGCCGTCGCCCTTCTTGACCTTCTCGCCGGTCGGGGTGGTGACGGTCTTCTTCGACTCGGCCTGCGGGGCGGCGGAGCGGTCCGAGCGGGAGGCGGCGGGGGCCTCGGTGCGCTCGGCCGGCTTCGGCTGGGCCTGCTGGGCCGGCTGCGACTGCTGCTTCGGGGCGCTCTGCTGCTCGGAGGCGCCGGAGCTCGCGGTGGAGTTCGAGGAGCCGGTGTTGACACCCGGGTCGACGCCGTCGTTGGTCAGGTTGCCGGCGCCGGCGCAGCCCCAGGCGCCCGGGCCCTGCATGTCGAGGAGCTTCTCGGCGGTGGCGATCTGCTGGGCCTTGGTGGCCAGGTCGGCACGGGCGGCGTACTGGGTACCGCCGGCGGCGGCCCAGCTGGACTGCGAGAACTGCAGGCCGCCGTAGTAGCCGTTGCCGGTGTTGATGGACCAGTTGCCACCGGACTCGCACTGGGCGACGGCGTCCCAGGTGGCGACGGAGGCGGCGGAGGCGCCGGTCGCGCCCATCAGGGGCACGGCGACTGCGGCACCGGCGACACCGGCGAGCGTGGCGATACGGACGGCCTTGGACGGGCGGCGGTGCTTGCCCTTGCTGGAAAGCAGCATGGAACTTCTCCTCACCGACGCCTACGAGGTGAGCTGTCGGGTTCGGGCCAAGTGAGTTGCCCGGTCGCACGTCCTAGCACGCGACTTCACCCCAAGCCGGTCCTGATGCGTCTTTCGACGATCGGGCCCGGCGCTTACCTGGGTCCCCCGCTCCTGCCTACGGCGCTTTACGCGTCTGTTCCCTTCGACCGACGGCAGGATTCGGCGTGACGGTCGACGGGGCCCGCGGTGCGAGCGGTTCCGACCGTAAACATACGCAACCCCCACTTTCAAAGATGGACACATCAGACAATCAGCCCGTACTTGCATCTGAAGAACCGTCGTTTTCGCAGGTCGGGCGTGATGTGGAAGGGCTCCCCGGGCGCGACACGCCAGTTGACGCAAAGAGACCCATGTCTCACTTACGCATAAGCGGACATAGATCCCTGAACTACCCCGGATTCGGGGGCGTTTTTAGTCGATTATCAGACTGCCCTCACTTGGCCTTCACATCGAGATCGAGGCTCTGGCCAGGGAGGATGAGGTCCGGGTCGGCGCCGACAGCAGCCTTGTTGGCCTCGTAGAGCGCGGGCCAGCCACCGGGGATGTTCTGTGCATCAGCAATCGACCAGAGGCTGTCGCCGGAGTGAACGGTGTACGTGCCGCCGACGGGCGTGTCGGCCGTTTCGCGCGCTTCGCCGCCGCCGCGCGAGGCATGACGGCCCGCCTCGCGGCCGCCGCCGTCCGTGCCGCCGCCCTTCTCCGCGGCCGGCGCGCCGCGGTGCTTGCCGCCCGTGCCGCTTGACGCGTCGGGCGAGCCGGAGGGGGCGGGCGCCCTGGAGGGGGTGCCGGCGGACGCGTCCGGGGCT
>NZ_JBCEWQ010000039.1:0-56812 GCF_038448545.1 Streptomyces sp. CLV115 | reverse complement strand
GGCGGGCAGTGGGGGAGGGGTGTGGGGGCGAGCCCGGCAAGGCTCTCGCGAGCCAACGCGAAGCTTTTGTATTCATCGGACTATTGACCAAGGATTCGGACCCCGTTAGCGTCCCAGCAAGCGCTTTCCAGGCCAGCTGTGATCGAGCGCTTTCCAGCCCAGTTGTGACCAAGCGCTTCCAGGCCAGCTGTGATGCGGCGAAACAGGAGTTGTCATGCAGAGAACGCGGTGGATCGGTGCGGGTGTTCTCGCGTCCGCACTTGTCCTCACCAGCTGTACATCAGGGCCTGCGGGAGTGGACGCCAAGCAGAACTCGAAGGCACCGCTCGAACTGTGGACCCGGACGACGCCGGGCGGCCCGGGAGAGCAGGGAGCCCTCAAGCTCGCCGCCGCCTTCGAGAAGTCCACGGGCTTCAAGGTCAAGGTCACGGCGATCTTCGACGACTTCGAGACCAAGCTCCAGCAGCGGGCCGCACAGAAGAAGCTGCCCGACATCGTCATGAACGATGTGACGCAGCTCGGCGCCATGCACAGCCAGGGCCTGCTCCGGGAGATCGACCTGGCCAAGCTCAAGAACAGCAAGCAGATCGTCGGCCAGGGGCTGGACTCCGGAAAGAGCGTGGACGGCAAGCAGTTCGGCCTGCCGTACTCGGCGCAGGCCTCCGCGCTGCTCATCCGCAAGGACTGGCGCGAGAAGCTGAAGCTCGAAGTCCCGCAGAGCTGGGACGAGTTCGCCGCGATGGCCGACGCCTTCACCACCAAGGACCCCGACGGCGACGGCAAGAAGAACACCTACGGCCTCGCCGCCCCGCTGTCCACCAAGCGCGGATACGCCTCCTGGTACTTCTCCAACTTCCTCTGGGCCGCGGGCGGTGACTTCATCACCGGGGCCGGGGACGGCAAGTACAAGCCCTCGATGACCACGAAGGAATCGGTTCAGGCCGTGGAGTGGTTCCGCGACCTCGGCTGCAAGAGCAAGGTCATCCAGCCCGGCGCCGTGACCATGGAGACCCCGCCCACCAACGAGACGTTCGAGGCCGGCCGGACCGGCATGTTCGTCGTCGGCCCGTATCTGCTGCCCCGCTTCGACGAGACCCTCGGCAAGGACAAGTACGAGGTCGTCCCGATGCCCAAGGGCCCGAAGGACGCCACCGTGCTCGCCGAGGGCGGATCCGTCTACCTGATGGCCGGCTCCGAGAACATGGCCGGCCAGGACGCCTTCGCCGACTTCGCCATCTCCGCCGAGGGCCAGAAGACCGGGATGGCCGGCGAAACCGGCTTCACCGTGCAGCTGCCCGTCAACGAGACGGTGGACATCTCCCAGGTCCGCCCCGACCCCCGGTGGAAGACCTACGCCGACATCTACCGGAGCGCCGGCCGGTACGCGCCGTCCATCCCGAACTGGACCCCCGTCCGGCAGACGACCGCGGAGGCCGTCAACGCCCTGCTGGCCGACTGCGACCTGGACACCGGCACCAAGCTCAAGGAGCTCGACAAGCAGCTCGCCGACATCCTCAAGGAACAGGGAATCGCCGCGTCATGAGTCTTGACCAGGCGGATCCGGCCGCCCTCCCGGCGGCCGGGCCCGCCTCCCGGAAAACGGGCCGCGCGGCCGACGGGGCCGCCGGCCGCCGCGGGCGCGACCGCCGGGCGGGCCGGTGGTGGACGCCCTGGCTGTTCCTGGCACCTGCACTGCTCCTCTTCCTGTACTTCAAGTTCATCCCCATGGTCAGCGCGCTGACCATGTCCTTCCAGGACGTCCAGCCCTACCTCGGCAACAGGTGGGTCGGTACCGAGAACTACGCCACGGTGCTCCAGTCCGACGGCTTCCGCGAGGCCGCCTGGCACACCGTGGTCCTCGCCGCCGGGCAGACGGCCGGTTCGATGGTCCTCGGTCTCGCACTCGCCCTGCTGATGGAGGGACAGGGCCGCCGGCTCGGGTTCGTGCGCTCCGCCGCGTTCCTGCCGGTGGTGGTGCCGATCGCGGTCGTCGCCGAGCTGTGGCGGATCATGTACCACCCCACCTCCGACGGCATGCTCAACTCGATCCTCGGCCTGGTGGGATTCGGCCCCTCGGGATTCATCAACGACCCCGACTCGTCGATGGCCTCCATCATGGTCACCGGCATCTGGCGGGGCGCCCCCTACGACATGATGATCTTCCTCGCCGGCCTCACCAGCGTGGACCGCGGCCTGTACGAGGCCGCGAAGGTCGACGGCGCCTCCCGGCTGCAACGGGTCTGGCACGTGACGGTGCCCGGCCTGCGGTCGGTGTTCTCGATCCTGTTCATCCTCGCCGCGATCCGCGGACTGCGTGTCTTCACCGAGGTGTTCCTGCTCACCAACGGTGGGCCCGACGGCTCCACCGAGGTCGTGATGACCTTGATCTACAAGCTCGGTCTTGAGCAGAACCGGCTCGGCGTCGGCGCGGCGGGAGCCGTCCTGCTGTTCATCGCGACGCTGATCCTGACAGTCGTCGTCCACCTGCTGCGACGGAGAGAGAGCAAATGAACGCGCCGACCGAGACCGCGCTGGGTCTGACGGAGAGCCGCAGTCCCGGCGGGCGGATCCTGAAGGCCGTCACCTACCTGCTGGTCCTGATCGTCTTCGCCGGGCCCCTGCTGGCCCTGCTGGTCAGCGCCTTCAGCCACGTCAAGGACCCGACCCAGCTCAGCGTCATCCCCTCGGGCGCCACCCTGGACAACTTCCGGATCGCCTTCGACCAGGGCGTGCTCGCGTACCTGCTGAACTCGTTCTTCGTGGTCGGCTTCGGGCTGCTGCTCCAGGTGGCCGTCTCCGTCCTGGCCGGGTATGCACTGGCCAGGAAGCGCTTCCCCGGGATGACCCTGGTGCTCGTCGCCATCCTCGCGACGCTGATGCTGCCCGAGGAGATCCTGGCCCTCCCGCTGTCCGTGATCCTCTCCGACCTGCCGGTCGTCCACTTCAACCTCATCGGCACCCTGGCCGGAATGATCGTCCCGCTGGGCGCCTGGGGCTTCTCCATCCTCGTGATGACCGAGTTCATGAAGGACGTGCCCCGGGAGCTCGAAGAGGCCGCCCGTATCGACGGCGCCGGTGACCTGCGCATCTTCGCCCAGATCATTCTGCCGATGTGCAAGCCCGCGCTCGGGGTCATCGGAGTCTTCGGCTTCACCATGATCTGGGACCAGTACCTGCTGCCCCTCCTGGTCTCCACGGACTCCTCCTCGTACACCCTCCCGCTGGCGCTGCGGACCCTGCGGATCGACCCCGCCGTCACCCCCGGAGTGGTGATGGCCGCCTCCCTGCTGGCCCTGCTTCCCTCCGTGATCGTCTTCCTGTTCTTCCAGCGCTCCTTCGTGCACGGACTGTCCTCCGGCGCCCTGAAGGGCTGACCCGGCACCCCGTCCGCACCCGAAACCCCCGTACGACCAGCCCAGCCCTCCGGACGCGCACCGGCGAGCCCGGACGCCGACGACAAGGAACGATGCCCCATGACCCCGAGCGCTGAGACCCCGTCGGCGTCCCCCTCCGCACCCGCCGCGAACCCGGCCCCCGCGCCGGCCCCGGAGACCACCTGGTTCACCGACGACCGGTTCGGCATGTTCGTCCACTGGGGCCTGTACTCCCTCGCCGCCCGGCACGAATGGGTCAAGAACCGGGAGAAGCTGACCGACGAGCAGTACCAGGTCTACTTCGACCACTTCGACCCCGACCGCTACGATCCGGTCCAGTGGGCCAGGGCCGCCAGAGCGGCGGGCATGCGGTACGTCGTTCTCACCACCAAGCACCACGACGGCTTCTGCCTCTGGGACAGCGCCCTCACCGAGTACAAGGTCACCAACACCCCGTACGGCCGGGACCTCGTCGGACCGTTCGTCGAGGCCTGCCGGGCCGAAGGGCTCAAGGTCGGGCTCTACTACTCCCTGATCGACTGGCACCACCCCTCCTTCCCCGTGGACGGCACCCATCCGCAGCGTGACGACGAGGAGTTCAAGGCCGCGGCTGCCGACCGCGACATCCGCGAGTACCGGAGCTATCTGCACGGCCAGGTCCGTGAACTGCTGACCTCCTTCGGCCGCATCGACTATCTGTTCTTCGACTTCTCCTACGCGGGCCGCATCTGGTGGGGCGGCAAGGGGCCGGACGACTGGGACTCCCCGAAGCTGCTGGAGACGGTCCGCGAACTCCAGCCGCACATCCTCGTCAACGACCGGACCGGCCTGCCCGGCGACTTCATCACCCCCGAGCAGTACCAGCCCTCCGGTCCCATGACCAAGGACGGCCGGCCCGTGCTGTGGGAGGCGTGCCAGACGCTCAACGGCAGCTGGGGCTACGACCGCGACAACCTGGACCACAAGAGCGCCGACCTGCTGATCCGCATGCTCGTCGACGGAGTGTCCAAGGGCGGCAACCTGCTGCTCAACGTCGGCCCGAACGGACGCGGCGACCTCGAACCGCGCGCCGCCGCCGTCCTCGAAGAGATCGGCCGGTGGATGGACCTGCACGAGCGCTCGGTCCGCGGCTGCGGCCCGGCCCCGTACACCGCCCCGCCCGAGTGCCGGTACACCCGGCGCGGCGACCGGCTCTACGTCCACCTCCTCGCCTGGCCGCTGCGCCATCTGCACCTGCCGGGACTCGCAGGGCGGGTGCGCTACGCCCAGTTGCTGAACGACGCCTCCGAGATCATCCAGGTCCACATCGACCCGGACCGGCCCGCGATGAACACGGAGATGGGCGGGCAGCCGGCCGGAACCCTCACCCTGGAGATCCCCGTCCAGCGCCCCGACACTCCGGTGCCCGTCATCGAGCTGTTCCTGGACACCCCGGCCGACGGGGCCGACGGCTGACCCGGCGGCTCTCGTCCGGATCGTGCCGGGCCGCGTGCCCCGCTCCCTGATCCGGCCCGGTCCGGCCCGATCCGGACGAAAGAACCCGGACCCCGCCCCACCGATCCACCACCACACTCACGGAGGCACCATGCAACGCCGCACGTTCCTCATGGCTTCCGCGGCAGGGGCGACACTCGCCGTCGCCGCCACCGGCGGTCTCGTGACCGCGAGCGCCACGACGGCCCCGGCCGCCGTCCGTTCGCTCGAAGAGCTCCAGTCCGCGATCGACCGGGCACGCCCGGGCGCCCGCATCGTCGTGGCCGACGGTACATACACCGTGCCGTCGGAACGGCCCATCACGATCCGGAACAAACAGGGCACCGAGCGCGCGCCCATCACCGTCGTCGCCGCCTCCCGCGGCGGCGTCGTCCTCGAAGGCGAACAGGGCTTCGTCCTCGACGCGTCCAGCCACATCACACTCAGTGGCTTCGCCTTCCGCCAGAGCAGCACCCTGGACATCCCCCCGAACTGTTCGCACATCAGGCTGACCCGCAACGACTTCCGGCTCGCCGACATCGAGGGCCTGCACTGGGTGATGGTGCGCGCCGACGACAGCAAGGTCGACCACAACCACTTCCACGGCAAATCCACACTGGGCATCTACCTCGGGATCGAGGGCGCGGGCACCGAGGAGATGGCCCAGCGCGTCCATGTGTTCCGCAACTACTTCTCCGACCACACCTTCGCCGGGTCCAACGGCGGCGAGCCGATCCGGCTCGGCGTCAGCCCCCGGGCACTGTCCAGCGCCCACGCGGTCGTGGAGTACAACCTGTTCGAGCGCGCCAACGGCGACCCGGAGGCCATCTCCGTGAAGAGCTCGGACAACGTCATCCGGCACAACACGATCCGCAACAGCTTCGGCGGAATCGTCCTGCGGCACGGAAACCGGAACCGGGTGGAGGGCAACTACCTCGTCGCGGGCACGGAAGGCGTCCGGATCTACGGCAACGACCATGTAGTCGTCAACAACCACCTGGCCGGTCTGTCCGGGCGGGCCATGGTCATCGGCAGTGGCTCGGAGCGCGACCACCTGCCGGGCGAGTCGCCCGACGACCGCCGCGGCAACGACGCGCCCGACCGGGTCCTCATCGCCTACAACACCCTGGTGAACAACAAGGGCACCCTCTCCGGCGAGAGCCAGCGCCCCCACGAGCCGCGCGACGTGACCGTCGCGGACAATCTGCTCGTCGGGGACACGGGCGAGCTGGTCGCGATGGCCGACACCGTCCGCTTCACCTGGTCCGGAAACATCCTGTGGGGTGCCGGGACCGACGGCAACATCCCCGCCGACGGACGCACCCGGGCCGACCCGAAGCTGGTGACCGGCGCGGACGGCATCGCCCGGCCTGCCGCCGGCAGCCCGGTGATCGACGCGGGCACGCTCCGGCGGCCACCGGTCACCCACGACATCGACGGAGAGCGGCGCGGCCGGCATGCCGACGTGGGCGCAGACGAGTACTCGCACCGGCCGCCCCGGCGCGGGCCACTGACCACGGCAGACGTCGGCCCCGACGCCCGCTGACCACGTCCGCCCGAGCGGGACAGCCGGCCCGGTCCGCCCCCGGCTGTCCCCGCCGCCGGTCACCCGGCACCGGCACGTCCAGCCGCGGGGGCTGTACGGACCGGGCCCGTCATGATCTCGTCGCCACAGGAGGCACCATGCAACGACGCACGTTCCTCAGGGGCACCGCGGTGGCAGCACTCGCCGCCGTGCCGCTCAGCACCTCGATGTCGATCGACGCTTCGGCGGCCGACAAGCCGGTCGGCTCCCTGGCCGAACTCCAGAGCGCGATCAACGCCGCCGTACCCGGCGACCGGATCATCGTGGCCGACGGCACGTACACCGTTCCGTCCGGGGGCGCGATCAACGTGTCCGGCAGGAACGGCACCAGCGCCGCGCCGATCACCATCGTCTCCAGGACCCGCGGCGGCGCGGTGCTGCGCGGCGAACGCAGCTTCGTCCTCTCCAATTCGAGCAACATCACCATCAGCGGTTTCGCCTTCCGGCAGAGCACCACGCTGGAGCTCCCGGCGAACTGCTCGTCGATCCGCATGACCCGCAACGACTTCCAGTTCGCGGACACCGGCGACCCGTACTGGCTCCTGGTGCGGTCCGACGACTCGAAGGTCGACCGGAACCACTTCCACGACAAGACCACCGCCGGAATCTTCCTGGTCGTCGACGGCCCCGGCTCGACCGGCATGGCCCAGAACCTCCAGATCCTGCGAAACCACTTCTCCGACCACAGCTTCGCCGGGTCCAACGGCGGCGAGTCGATCCGGCTCGGCGTCAGCGGGCGCGCACTGTCCAGCGCCCACGCGGTGGTGGAGTACAACCTGTTCGAGCACGCGGACGGAGACCCCGAGGCGATCTCGGTGAAGTCCTCCGACAACATCATCCGTTACAACACCATCCGTGACAGCCGCGGCGGGATCGTGCTGCGCCACGGCAACCGCTCCAGGGTGGAGGGCAACTACCTGATCGGTGGCAGCGAGGGCGTACGTCTCTATGGCAACGACCACCTGATCGTCAACAACTACCTCAGCGGACTGTCCGCCCGGGCCCTGGTGGTCGGCAGCGGAACCACCCGCGACCACAACTCGGGGGAGACCGAGGACGAGCGGCGCGGCAACGATGCCTGCGACCGCGCGGTGATCGTGCACAACACCCTGCTCGGCAACTCCGGTTCGCTCTCGGGCGAGACCCGGACGTACGAGCCCAAGGACGTGGTCGTCGCGGACAACCTGATCGTCGGCGACAACGGCAGCCTCGTGTCGATGGGCGCGACCACCGGCTTCACCTGGAAGAGCAACCTGTTGTGGGGGGCGGCCGCCAACGGCAACATCCCTTCCGGTGGTTACACCCGCGTCGACCCGAAGCTGGTGACCGGCACGGACGGCGTCGCCCGGCTGTCGGCGGGGAGCCCGGCGATCGGCGCGGCCACGTTCACCGGCACGGTCGTGGCCGACGACATCGACGGTGACGCGCGGGGCAGCGCGCGGGACGTCGGCGCCGACGAGTACTCGACCGCGCCCGCGCTCCGTCACCCCCTCACGGCCGCGGACGTCGGCCCCAACGCGTCGTGAGGCGACACCGGTGGTGATGTGACGCGCCGCCGGTGAGAGGGGCAGGGGAGCCCGCCGGCCGAAGGCAGCCGGGCTCCCCGGACAGGGCGGGACGCCGCCCGGCAGGAAAGAGTCGCCGCGAGGCGGCCGAAGGAGAGGAACGCCGTGACAGGCAGGGAAAACCGGGACCGTGACCCGGGCACCACCGTGACCACCCCGGGACTGTGCTCGGTCACCTTCCGGCAGCTGCCGGCGGCCGAGGCAGCACGCCGGGCCGCGGACGCGGGCCTGGAGGCGATCGAGTGGGGAGCTGACGTACACGCCCCTCCGACGGACCCCGACGCGCTCCGCGAGGCCCGCGAGGCCTGCGACAGGTACGGGCTGATCTGCTGCTCGTACGGCTCCTACTTCCGCGCCACGCAGGACGAGCGGGCCGCGTTCCCCTGGATCGCCCGCGCCGCGGTCCTGCTGGGGGCGCCCCGGATACGGGTCTGGGCGGGCGGAACCGGGTCGGCGGCCGCCACACCGCGCGAACGCGGAGAAACGGTGGCAGGACTGCGGGAGGCGGCCCGGATCGCCGCGGACCACGGGCTGGAACTCGCGCTGGAGTTCCACTCGAAGACCCTCACCGACACCGTCGCATCGACGCTCCGGCTGCTGGACGAGGTCGGCGCGGACAATCTGCGCACCTACTGGCAGCCACCGCTCGACGCTTCCGACGAGGAGGCACTGGCGGGGCTCTCCCGGCTCGTCGACCGGGTCAGTGCGGTGCATGTCTTTTCGTGGTGGCCGGGAAACCATCGACTGCCGCTGGCCGATCGCGACGAACTGTGGGCCGGAGTATTCGATTTGCTGAACGCCCGCCACGTCCCGATGGAGGCGCTGCTGGAGTTCGTGCCCGGCGACGACCCCGCCGTACTGGCGCGCGAGGCCGCGACACTGCGGCGGGTGGCGGCCCACCGCGAAGGAGCGCTGTCCCGGGGCGCGCTTCGGCCGGGCACCCCGGGGTACGGGGCACACTCGACCAGCAGCTTCTGACCCAGCACCGACCACCCCACCGTCAGGACGGCAGACATGCACACCGAAGGCACGCACGGAGAAGACATGTACTTCAAGGAGACGGACACACTCCTGTTCGTCGGTGACTCCATCACCGACGCGGGCCGCGACCGTACGGACTCCGCATCGCTCGGCAGCGGGTACGTGAACGAGATCGCACGCACCCTGCACGAGCGGACGAACGGCGGACCCGGTCCTGCCGTCGTCAACAGGGGCATCAGCGGCAACCGTGTGTACGACCTGGAAGCCCGCTGGAGCACCGACGTCATCGCCCACCGGCCCACCACGGTCACGGTGAAGATCGGTATCAACGACACGTGGCGGCGTTACGACAGCGGGCTCGCCAGCCCCATCGACGAGTTCGAGGCCTGCCTCGACGGCCTGCTCGCCGGCACCACGCGGGAGCTGTCGGCCCGGCTGGTCGTCATCACCCCGTTCCTGCTCCCGGTCACCACCGAACAGGAGGGCTGGTTCGAGGACCTGACACCCCGTACGGAGGCCGTGCTCCGTGCCGCGAAGGCCAACGGGGCCCGGCTGGTCCGCGCGGACCTCGCGATGCGGGATGCCCGGGAGCGGTACGAGGCAGCGGAGCTGGCCCGGGACGGCGTCCACCCGAGTCCCGTCGGCCACCGGATCATCGCCGATGCCTGGCTCGCCGCTGTGGGCTCCGCAGCCACCCCGGTGCCGCGGGGGTAGGGCGGCGGGCCGCGGAAGGCTCCCCCTACCCGGGTGGCAGGGGGAGCCGCACCTCGACATCGATCGGTTCGGTCCGCCCGTTGACCTGTGCCGAGCCGCTGATGCGCAGAAAGCGCGCCGGATCGAGGATCAGCTCGCCGATGACGTCACCGTGCTCGTGGAGGTAGAGACCGATGTCGTAGCGGTCGGCCATGCTGTCGTCGAGCCGCACGGTCGCCACAGCGCCGGACCGGGCGAGGGGAACCTCCGTGAGGTAGAGGCGCGGCGGATGGATCGCCCACGCGTACCGGCCGGTGCCGGGCTGGGCGTCGAGGGCCTCGGTGGTGCCCCACACCTCGATCGACACCGTGCCGTCCGGTGCCGTCCGGTGCCGTCCGGACCGACGACTCCGATCGGTCGACGGCGAAGTCCGTGTCGCCCAGGACGAATCTGTCCACGGTGGAACCCCCAGGAGCGGCCGGTGTGGCGTGGTGCGGTGCGGTGACCGGTTGCCATCATGGCAGAGCAGGCCCTCTCCGGCGCGGCGTGCCCGGCTGCACGGCCCGGCGGCCGACGCGGCCGCGTGAGGAGAGGCACTTCCCGTACGCGGCGGGGCATGGTTTTTCGGACCGGGGACAGGCGGCCGGATCGCCGGGGTGTGACCGGCGCGAAAAGCCACCCGTCAGGCGCTGGTGTGCAGCGGGACGGTCAGCTGCTTGAGCCAGGTCCCCGTCGTGAAGTCACGGGCCTTGATGACGACGGAGTGGGGTCCGACCTCGATCTGGAGCCCCTGGTTGAAGGCGTCGCCGAGGGAGACCTCGCCGCCCTTGCCGTCGTCCATCCAGCCCACCTGGACGGCCGAGGTGTTGACGACGGTGAACCCTTCGAGGTTGCCGGTGCCGGGGACGACCCGGCGCACCACCCAGTCGGACAGGTTCAGGTCCCAGTGGGTGTGCCCCGAGAAGAGGAACACGTCCTTGTGGCGACCGAGGACCGACAGGAGCCGGTCGGGCTGGAGGTAGTCGTTGAGGTAGAGCTTGTTGTGGGTGCCCGACACGGTGTTGGGCAGCGGGTGGTGGGTCATCACCATGACGGGCCTGCGACGGCGGGCCCAGTACGCGAGACGGTCCTCCAGCCAGGCGAACTGCTCGTCGCTGATCCACACCTCGTCCCACAGCTTCGCGTCGTGGTAGTGCGAGTAGCGCTCGGTCCCGAGACTGAGCACGGGAACCCCGCCGAACGAGGTCTCCGAGTAGACCTTGTTGCGGCCCGCGAAGTTGTAGAAGCTTCGGAAGAGCGAGTCCTCCGTGGTGCCGTTGGGCCAGGTCGCCTCGGCGAGCGTGTTGGGGTCGCTGTACTTCGGTACGTAGAACTCGTGGTTGCCGATGGCCCAGGCGACGTTCCGGGGGTGCGGGTGCCGCTGAAGGGTCTGGCGGACCGCCGCGTACTCGAAGTCGTAGCCGCGCGGGGTGATGTCGCCGGCTATGCCGAGGCCCGCGCTGTCGGGGTTGATGCGGTGCAGGTCGTCGAGGGCCTTGCCGAAGTCGGTCAGGTCGCCCTGGATGTCACTGATGATGTTGAACCGGACCGTCCGGCCCTTGCCGGGCCGGTGCGGCGCGGCCTCGGCGGCCGGTGCCGCGATCCCGGCCCCGGCGGCGAGAGCACCGCCCACCAGGGATGCGGTGCCTGTGGTGGCCATGAACGATCTGCGATCCATCGGAACTTCCTTGTCTGTGCGCCCCCGTGCGAATGGGACAGGGGGAGTGTCGCTGCTCGGGATGGCCCGGTGGGGTATCACGGATGACTGTGGCCTGAACTGTTCGTACTGGCTGATTCCTGCGGTGGGATTCTGTCGGGACTCGGCGCGGTGTTCTTCGGCGGCCGCCCGGCCGTCCGGGGCGCGGGCCCCGGCCGAGTCACCTCGTGCGGCAGGCGTCGACATCGGTCCGGGGGAGTGTGTTTCCCGGCGCCGGGACAACGTCGCGTCCGGCAGCGGGGCAGGGGGCGTGGCGAACTCCGGTGTCAGTGGCGGCGCATAGGGTCTGCGCATGGTTGATCAGAGATCCTGTCCGTCGTCGCTGCACGACTTCGCGACCTGGAAGCCCGTACTGCGATTGCTGCGGGGCGGCGCAGAGGCGGAGCAGGCGGCCTCCGCCATGCGCGTTGCGGGGCGCATCGGCCGGGGGAGCTGGAGCCTGCCCCGGCAACGCCGGCTGCCCCGGTCCGATCGGGCCGCCCTGGCCGAGGACATGCAGGAGGAGATGCGGGCGGTGGAGCGGGTGCGCAGTGCACTCGTGGACGCAGGCGTCGACGACGTCCCGTTCACGGCGGAGATGTCACCGACGGGAAAGACCCGGCTCCGCCTGTTCGGGTCGAGCCCCGCCGTGGAGCCCGGCCTGGGCGACCCGCACCCGGGGTCGCTCGTCCTGGTCGAGGGCGCCGTTCCCCGGCCCTGGCTCCGTCTTCCCGATCCGGTCCCCGGCGCGGTGCCGGCCCCCTCGGCGGACCCGGCGCTGCTCGGGCGGACGCTCCACGAGCGGCTGCCGGACGCCATTGGTGCCACGGAGGCGGAGATCGCCGCTGCGGAAACCCGCCTCGGCGTCGCCCTGCCCGAGGAACTCAAGGCGCTCTACCGGGTGACGCGGTCGCGGTGGGAGGACCGGGTCGGCGACCACACGGCGGCGGAACGCGAATGCCGGGCGGTCGGCTGTGAGCTCTTCGCCCTGGACGACCTGTATATCGCGGAGGCGTCGTCACGCCATTGCCTCTGGAAGTTCGCGGCGATGGAAGCGGTCGTCACCCCGCCCGACGCCGCGGTGCAGGGACTGGTCGGCTCACCCGGCTGGATCGTCTTCGGGGACAACGGCGGCGGCGACCGGCTGGCGGTCGACCTGACGCCCGGACCGCGCGGGCACACGGGGCAGATCATCATCCTCGGCCACGAGGAGAACATCGGCGCCTGCCTGGTCGCCGACTCGCTCACCGACCTGGTGATGCGCCGGTCCGGCGAGCGGGGTGACGGCTCGGGCGGAGACGGGCCGTCGGCCGTGGCCCATGTCAACATCCGGAGTCTGCCGAGCATCGAGGCCGCTGTGCATCCCGGTCTGGAGGTCCTGTCCATCGGGGTGTGGGAGGACGAGCCGCTCAGCCTCGCCCCGGTCACCGGACTGCCACGCCTGCGGACCCTGGCCGCCTACCCCGGCACACTCGCCGATCCCCTGGAGATCGCAGGGCTCACCACACTGGAGTTCCTGGAGCTGGGCCCGGAGGAATGGCGGATCCTCCTCGATGCGGGAGCCGTCCCGCGCAGCCTGTCGGCCGCGGCCATCACGGCGCACGGCATCCAGGACCCCCTGCCCATCGTGGGCATCGCCAACGAACTCCTGGCCCTGTGGGACCGGCCCCGGATCACCCAGACCGTCCTCGAAGGCGATGTCGGCCCCGCACAGCGGTGAGCGTTGCCGGCCACGGAATTCAGCCCCCGGGGTTCATGCCCCGGGGTTCATGCTCCGGAGTTCATGGCCCGGGGTTCATGCTCCGAAGTCACCGCGATGCCCGACGTCGCGGATCACTCCGAGCGTGACAGGGCCTGGATGATCGGGCAGATGATGTACCGCGACCGCCACCGCCTCCTGTGCCGTGGCGGCCTCGGCCAGCAGGCCCGTTCCTGTGAAACCTGTGCTCACCCTGTAGCCCCGGTCGGCGTCAGCCGCGAGCAGGCACGGCCCGATGAGTGTCAGGGACGGGCGGGTGGTGGTCGAGAAGCGCAGCGTCCAGTGACTGGTGAACGGATAGAGGCGCCGCAGTGCCGGCTCGGCGTACGCCGCCTCGACGAGCGCCCGGTACGTGGGCCGGCCGTGTTCTTCCGCCTCCGTGCGCATGAACTGCCACTCGGACTCGGTCAGGCGCAGGGGATCGTGGTCGGGCACCTCGAAGCGGCCGGGCAGGCGGACGAACGGTGCCGCATGTCGAATGTCGCCCAATGCCGCGCCGTCCTGCCAGGCGTGTACGGCCATGGCGACCTGCGCCAGGTCGTCGGTATCCCCTTCGACGAGCGCGCTGCCCGCGAACGTCTCCTCGCCGCGGATCGACCACCGCCGCTCGACCGCCCACGAACTGACGAGCAGCGCCTTGCGGTACGGCAGTCTGCTCTCGGCGGCGGCATGGGACAACGAGCCCGAGGACGTCATGGAGACGGCGATGCCGAGCTCCTCCGCGACGGCTTCCAGCGCCGCGGCGAGGCTGCCGCGTGCCGCGACGTCGGGATGGAGAACGGCTGGATCAGGGTGCGTGGCCACAGCCCGTGATTGTGCCGCAGGCCCTGGGGGAAAGGGGGAGTCCCGCCGGTCTCGTTCCTGTCCCGGTTCTCGGCCGGCGGGGACACACTGCTCTGTATGCGCACCGGTCCGTCCCGCCCGTCCCACGGCGCGGTGACGACGAAGCCGAGCCGTTCATGGAGAGCGACGGCGCCCGTCGGTCACCGTGCGTCAGCCGTGCCGAGCGGTGACGCAGCGGGCCCGCCACTCGGTATCGGAGGCCAGGTCCAGGCCGGTCCATGCCATCGCGAGTGCTCCGTCGAGCACCGCGTCGTCGGCGGCCGGGCTCGCGGTCTCTTCGGCGAACTGCCGGGTGTGCGGCATGCCACCGGCGCCCAGCACCCCGAGGCCGGGGTGGATGGCGGGCAGGGCGTGGGTGACGTTGCCCATGTCCGTGGAGCCGCCCGTGCCCTGCGGTACCGGACCGGGCTCGGGCACCTCCCGCCCGGTCGCGCGCAGATTGCGGGCGTAGGAGGCCATCAGCGCAGGGTCATGGCGCAGATCGAGGTAGTCGGGCTGGATCTGCCGTACGGACACGGTCGTTCCGGTGGCGAGCGCGGCGCCGCGGAAGCAGTTCAGCACCCGCTCCCGCAGATCGGTGAGCTCCCCGCCGGTGGGGGTGCGCACCTCGTATTCGAGCACCGACCGCTCGGGGATGATGTTCGTGCGTTCCCCGCCGAGACGGACGATCCCGGACACCCGGTACCCGTCCCGCAGCTGCTGGCGGAGCTGGCCCACCGCGACCTGGGCGACGACTGCCGCGTCGGCGGCGTTGAGCCCGCCCTCGGGGGCCGCCGCGGCGTGCGAGGCCCGGCCGGTGAAGGTGACCTCGAAGCGACCGACCGCGTTGCTGGAGCCGCGTGGGTCCGTGATGTCCACGGGGAAGGGGTGGACCATCATCGCCACCGTCACGTCGTCGAAGGCGCCGCGTTCGAGCATCAGCACCTTGCCGCCTCCTTCCTCCTCGGCCGGGGTGCCGAGCAGCTTCACCCGGAAGCCGAGTTCGTCGGCGACCGAGGCGAGCGCGATCGCCGCGCCCGCACCGGCAGCGCAGATGATGTTGTGTCCGCAGGCATGGCCGATCTCGGGCAGCGCGTCGTACTCCGCACACACCCCGATCGTCAGGTCGCCACTGCCGTACTCGGCGGTCAGCGCGGTCGGCAGGTCGCACACCGCGCGATTCACGGCGAAGCCGGCGTCCTCCAGCAGTACCGCGAGCCGTTCGGCGGCCCGGGTCTCGGTGAACGAGATCTCCGGATCGCCGTGCAGGGCGTGGCTGAGCTCCAGAAGCCGGTCCTTGTACGTGTCGAGGCGGGCGGAGACGCGGTCGCGGAGCGATGAGTCGGCTGCGGGCATGGGGATCCCCTCCACTGAAGTAGGCGTGCGAAAATAGAAACTATCCGTTTCCTTAATCGCTCTCATGTCTACTCGCCCGTCCGGAAAATAGCCAGAGGGTGGCGGTGTTGGCGCAGCCTCGGGGAAACCATCCGTTTCCCATTGACGTGCGGCGCCGCATGCCCCGAAATGGGATGTCATGGCTAAGATCACTCAGCGACCGGTCGGCCGGCCCCGTAGCGAGGACGTCCGGGACCGGGTCATCGGCGCGGCCGACGAGCTGCTTGCCGAGGTCGGGTATCTAGGCATGACCATGGACGAGGTCGCGGTCCGCGCGAAAGTGTCGAAGAAGACCCTCTACCGGTGGTGGCCGCACAAGGCGGCGGTGACTGCCGAAGTGCTCGTCGCCCGTGCCGACGTACGCGCCGTTCCCGACCTCGGTGACACCCGCGCCGAACTGCTCGTCGTCTTCGACCACATCGACGAATTCACCCGCGCCCGGGACACCTTCACGCGGTTGTGCCTGACCGAGGCGGCAGTCGACGAATCGGGCGTCCTCCGGTCCTTCCTCGATGTCGTGCTGCGGCGCCGGGACCAGGTCCGGGCCGTCATGCAGCGCGGAATCGCCCGCGGCGACCTCCCCGCGGACATCGACGCCGACGCGCTGCTCGACCTCTGGAACGGGTTCTTCGTCTACCGGCGGTCCTTCCGGCCCGCTCCCGTGCACGACGACACGGTGCGGCAGCTGGTCGATCTCGCCCTGGCGGGACAGGTGCCGCGCCTGCCCGCCGAAGGCCGGACCGGCGGCCGCCCGGCCGGCTGACCGACGTGCGAGCCGGTGCCCGAAGCTGTGCGCCGGTGCGGCCGATTCCGGGAGGCCGTCGCCCGCGTCAGGTCTCCTCGTCCTCCGCGCGGCGCTCGCCCTCCGCCTGGGACGGCTGAGTGCGCATGGTGGCGGGGTGCCGCTCCTCGGCCGGATCCCTGTCCTCGTCCAGCCTCTCGCCCTCGGCCTGCGACGGAGTCGGGTACTCGATGTTCTCCTTCATGGCAGCCTCCGTGGTCGGAACGCCTGCCTACAGATCGAGCGTATCGCGTCCGCCCGGCCGGCCGCCGGGCCGGATCCGGCCGGTCGGCGCGGACGCCGGGTGAGCGGGCCGCTCCGGCGGTGCATCCCGAAGGTGTGGACGCGGTGGCTGCCGCCGTCCGGACCGGAGTGTCCGCCGCGAGGCCGGGGGCCGTGAAAGTCTCCCGCGCCTCCGCGTGGTCGGAGTACCCACGTATTTGTCTATTGGTCGAGCACTCAATAGCATTGGATTCATGACGCCAGGAGTTCATCGGCGACGAATTCGGAAGTCGCCGGCCGACCGACGTGCGGAAATGGTCGACGCGGCCGCCTTGGTCGCCCTGACCGAGGGGCTGGAGGGCATCTCACTGCGCCGGATCGGCGAGCGCCCCGGCGTACGTCCGGGACTGGTGAGTCACTACTACCCCGCGGTGGACGAACCGGTGGCGGAGGCGTTCGGCCAGGTTCTCGGTGCCGGGCTGGACACCCTTGTACCGCCCGGACAGACCGGTCAGGCCCACCAGGCCCACCAGGCCCACCAGGCCCACCAGGTCCGTCGGGCCCACCAGGCCCACCAGGCCCGCAAGGCCCGTCCGGCACCCCGGACCGCAGCTCTTCCCGCCACCCACTGACCCCCCTCAAGGAGTCCGCCAGTGCATCCCGGCCTCGTCCTTCTCTCCGCCCGTCTCCTCGACGTCGTCACCGGCGAACCGCTGCCGCAGACCGCCCTGGCCGTGTCCGGCGGACGGATCTCCGCACTCGACGACGACCGGCGGATCCGCGCCCTCGCGGGACCGGCGACCACGGTGATCGACCTCAAGGGCGCGGTCGTGACGCCCGGCCTCGTCGACGGCCACATCCACCCCCTCATGGGCGCCGAGCTCACCCACGGCCTGGACCTGTCCGGATGCGCCACCCTCGACGAGGTACGTCAGGCCCTGGCGCGGGAGACCAGAACGCTGGCCCCCGGAGCGTGGCTGCGCGGCTGGGGCCTGGACCCGAACGTCTTCGGCGACCGGCCCGTCGCGTCCGCCACCATCGGACCGGTCCTGGACGGCATCCCGGCCCTTCTGCTGCTCTTCGACGCACACTCCATGATCGCCGGCCCCCGCGCGCTGGAACTCGCCGGTGTCGACGGGCCCCGCCGATTCGAGCAGTACGCCGAGATCGTGTGCGACGAGGCGGGCCGCCCCACCGGTCTGCTGCTGGAGGACGCCGCCTGCGAGCTGGTCGAGCGGGCCGCCCCGCCGGTCGCCCCCGCCGAGCGCCGCGCCCGCCTCGCCTCGGCGCTGCGCGAAGTGGCCGCCTCCGGGCTCACCGGCGGGCACGCCATGGACGCCAACGGGGAGAGCCTGTCGCTCTACGCCGAGCTCGACGAGGCGGGTGAACTTCCGCTGCGCCTGCGGGTCGCGCCCTGGCTCCAGCCCGGAGCCGACGGACGGACCGTGGCCGGCCTCATCGCCCAGCAGGGCACGGGCGGCCGGCTGTGGGAGGTGGCGGGCGTCAAGCTGTTCATGGACGGCACCATCGACAACGGCACCGCCTGGCTGGAGCGGCCCGACTGCCACGGCGAGTCCACGCACGCCTTCTGGCCAGACCCCGCGGCCTTCACCAGGATCATCGGCGAACTCCACCGGGCCGGCGTGCCCACCGCCACCCACGCCATCGGCGATGCCGCGGTGCGCCATGTCCTCGACGCGGTGGAGGCGGCCACGAGTGAGGAGTACCGAGGCGTACGGCACCGGGTCGAACACATCGAGACCGTCCCGGACGACACCCTGCGCCGGTTCGCGGAGCTCGGCGTCATCGCGTCCATGCAGCCCACCCACTGCTGCGACTTCACCCGCGCCGACCACACCGACAACTGGTCCCGGCGGCTCGGCGAGGAGCGCGCCGCGCACGCCTGGCGCTGCCGCGACCTGTGGGACTCGGGAGCCACCGTCGTACTCGGATCCGACTGGCCCGTCGCCCCCTACCCACCGCTCGCGGTGATGGCGGGTGCCCGCCACCGCCGCCCCGGCCGCGACCTCACCCAGCCCCCGCACAACCCCGGTCAGGCCCTCACCGCCCTCGAAGCGCTCCAGGGCATGACCCTCAATCCGGCCCGCGCGGCAGGAGCGGAACACGAGTCGGGGCGGCTGGCCATCGGCCACCGCGCGGACCTCACCGTGTTCGCGGAGAACCCGCTCGCCACACCCGCCACCGACCTGGCCGGCCTTCCCGTCGTGCTCACCGTGGTCGACGGCCGCACCACCCACCGCGACGCCGGCCTGTGACGGAATGAGGGCGAGGCATCCGGGGACGCCTCGCCCCACTCCGCCCCGCCGCCCGGCGCGGCCCCGGCAGGGGCCGAACGGCGTGGCGCCCCCCGCGAGAGCCGCTAGCCGGCGCGCCGCAGGCCGATGCGGTCGATGGCGCATGTCCCGGGGTTTCCGGTGCTGTCGGCGTGCTGCCCGACGTGGGTCAGCCGGAGCGTGTTGGTTCCTGCCCGTACGGACACCTGGCTGAACTCCGGCTCGGCGTAGGCCATCACCGGGCTGTAGAGATCGAGGGGTGCTCCGACCGTCGCGTCGTTCAGCGACAGCCGGTAGATGCCCCGGGAGTCGTGCCGCTTCACCCGCAGCCGCAGGGTTCGCAGCCCGGCTTCCGGCGACTGGAATGTGAAGGTCAGCGCGGAACCGGCTGCGGCCGGTGTGAACAACACGCCGTGGCCGGCGCCGCACTGGGGGTCGGTGAAGACCTCGGCGCGCCCGCCCGACGTGGAGAACGCGAGTTCTTCCGCCTCCGCCACCTGGTCCAGGGGGCGCGGCGTCCAACTGCCGCGCGAGTCGCAGAGCACCACGCGGGTACGGTCGGTGGCGGCCTCCGTGTCGGTGTAGGCGACCAGGCGGCCGTCGGGCGAGAAGGCCGGATGGGGATGGCCGGGATGGGCGGAACCCCAGCCCACCAGGCCGAGTGTGCGCGGCGGGTGTACCCCGGTCAGGTCCACCAGGGCCACCGCGCCCACCTGCCCGCGAGCCGAACCGTTGCGACCGTTGGTGTCGGCGACCGCCCAGCGGCCGTCGGCGGAGATGGCGCAGTGGTTGTACGCGCCGTTCGTGTTCGAGGGGCCCGGCGCCAGCAGCCGGTCCGGCCGGTCGTCCGGGTGAACCATCCACAGTCCTGCGGCGCTGCCGCCGATGGCCACGGCGAGGCAGCCGGTGTCGGCACGGGAATTCCATACGTTGTGCGTCCCGACCGGTACGCCCGAGGCGGCCTGGTCCCAGATCATCCTGCCGTGCGGCGCGTGCACCGGATGCAGCGCCCAGGCGAGGATGTTGCCACCGAGCGAATAGCCGATCCATTCGGGATCGTGGGCGCTGTACTGGAAATGGGTGGCGAACACGCTCCCGGTGAAGACCTCTCGCACCCGGCCGCTCGTGAGCTCGATCTCGACCGCCGTGGTGGGACCGGCGGTGATCGGTGCCGGGTAGTGGCTGCACAGCACCCGGTCGCCCGCCGGATGCAGATTGACCACGACACTGAGATCCCGGCCCGGCGGCGGCGAGTAGAGCTTCACGGGCGCGGGGGCGGCCAGATCGATCAGCCAGACCGCGTTCTCGGCGCAGGTGACGAGGCGCCCGGAGTGGATGTTCCACCAGACGAACGGATTCCGGTCGCCCGCCGGGGTGGCGAACCGTGCCAGGAACCGCTCCTTGCCGGACCGCACATTCACCTCCCACAGACTCGTGGCCCCGGTCTCCCGCTGCCCGAGCACGATGCGGTCGGCATCCACGAATCCGTTGTGCGTGGGGTATGTGAAGTAGCGCCGCTGGTCGAACGTACTGAGGTGGCGCAACTCGAACGGTTCCGGGGCGGTGGCGGCGACGGCCGTGCCCACGCCTCCCGCCCCGGTGGTGATTCCTGCGGCCAGTACTGCCAGCCCGGCCATGCGGCCGAACCCTCTGCGGGTGATCTCACTCATGGCGTCCTCACTCATGCGTGCTCACTGTGGGTGGCGCTCAGCTTCGAACCCGCCGATGGAGGAAGTCAAGGTGCTAATACGAATTAGTAGCGGCAGGAGGGGGAGCTTCGGGGTGCGTGGGCTCTGCCAGGCAGGGGCCGGTGGTCACAGGCGGCTACTGGTCTCGGGGCATGGCTCCGGACTCGCGGGAGGACGTGCGGCGGTGATGCGACCACGGGGGAGACCGGTGTGGTGGCGGACGTCGCGCCGGGCCACGGTGGCGGACGTCGGCCGCGGCCGGCTCCGGACCGCCGGAGACCGACAGGGCACACAACTTCGACCGACAGCAGCCGAGTTCGGAGAGTTCGCTGATCGATCGGGGCCGTGCGTGCGGGCTCAGGGCCGAATCTTCAGTACCTCGGACACGGGTCGACGAGGCGTGCACGGCCCCGCGGGCCCGTATCCGAGACGCACGATCATCTGCGGATGCCCCGTGCCGAGAACCGGGTCGCGCAGCAGGTGCCTGAGCTCCGGCCATTCCAGGGGCTGCGTCGCGAAGGAGGAGACGAGCCCGTGCTGTACGGCGGTGAGCAGGACGCGCTCCAGGGCCTGTCCGGCACACAGCCAGTTCACCGGGCGGTCGCGCACGGTACGGAGCAGGGCGAGCTGCGGCCGGTCCTCGAAAAGGGCGTGCGCCCGGCCCGGAATGACGTCCGTACCGGCGAAATCCCGGTTGATCGCCCTGCCCGACGCGTCGGTGGGGCCGAAGGCGTAGTCGGGGACACCGTCGACCGCCGCCTCCACCTTGGTGTCCCGGGTCCAGTAGCGCTGCTCCGCGTCCCTCGCCGGATCGCTCAGGTCGAACCCCTCGGCGTCCCGGATCAGTACGAGCACCCGCTCCAGGTGCTCCGGCGGCAGAAACGACAGGTCGGCGTCCTCGGCGAGGGCCGCGTCGACGAGGCGCGCACGGACGTCGTCGGGGATCTCCCGGTCGCCGAACGGAAAGCGGCTCGTGTGGCGGTCCCGGATCGCGGGATGCAGAGCGACGAGGGCCGCGTCCGGCGGCTGCGCGGGAACGCCGCGGCGCTCCGCCAGCCGGACGGTCGCCATGACAGCCGGATCGATGGGAACCGGAAGCAGCGTTGTCAGCGCGTCCAGGCCCCGGTACGACGCCGACACCCGCAGATTCAGCAGCGCCGCGCCACACCCCACGTGCAGGCCACGCGTGGAGGGGTCCGCCTCCGGCATCTCGCGGTCGAACTCCGCCCGGAGCGTGAGCGTCCGACCGGCCCGCCCGTACCGGAACCGCCAGGGCTGGGCATTGTGCATGGACGGGGCGGCGGTGGCATCGGCGACCAGCTCCTTCAGCATCGTGTCGTCGAGCGGCTGTGCAGGCATCCGGCACCTCCCGCGGCGCAGCGCACGGTGTCCTTCCACCGTCCCACGTCCGGCGGGCCCGGCGCGAGCGGCCCGATCGCGCAGCGTGATGTCCGAATAGCGCCGGATCCGATGCCCCGGGCGAGCCAGTATCGACCTCGGGGGGCCACCGGTCACCCGTTCGCCACGGCACCGGACCCTGCGGACCCATGAACCCGGAATCGAGCACCCGGAATCGAGAACCCGGGGCCAGCAACCCGGAGCCAGGAATCAAGAGCCCCGAATCAGGAATCAGGCCCATGATCGATATGACACATCCGGCCGGATCCGTGCGCGATCAGGTCGATGCCACCGACTGGTCCGCACTCACCGACGAGATCGCCGCATATGGCAGCGCACCGACCGGGCCGCTGCTCAGCCCCGCCCGGTGCCGTGAGATCGCCGCTCTGTACGACGAGACCGAACGCTTCCGCACCACCGTCGACATGGCCCGCCACCGGTTCGGCTCCGGCCAGTACCGCTACTTCACCCACGATCTGCCCGCGGTGGTACGGGAGTTGCGGGAGGCCTTCTATCCCCGCCTGCTGCCCATCGCCCGTGACTGGTCCGCGAAGCTGGGCACATCCGCGCCGTGGCCCGACGAGCTGGCCGAATGGATCGGCATGTGCCACGCGGCGGGGCAGTCCAAGTCCGCCCAGATCCTGCTGCGTTACGGTGCCGGAGACTGGAACGCCCTGCACCGCGACGTATTCGGCGACATGCTCTTCCCGCTCCAGGTCGTCATCGGCCTCGACGTGCCCGGCGCCGACTACACCGGTGGCGAGTTCCTCATGACCGAACAGCGGCCCCGTGCGCAGTCCCGCGGATCGGCCGCCACCCTTCTCCAGGGTCACGGACTGGTCTTCACCACCCGTGATCGGCCGGTCGCCTCCAAGCGTGGCTGGTCGACGGCGCCCATGCGCCACGGGGTCAGTACCGTCCGCTCGGGCCGGCGCCGCACCCTCGGCCTCGTCTTCCACGACGCGCAGTGAGCGCCCCCAGCGACACGGCCCCAGCGACACGGCTTTGCACCGAACGGCCCCGCGCCTCCGCGCCCCCGGGCCGGAGGCCGTGATGCCGCGGCGGGTCGGTACGGCCGGAGGCCGGACGGGTGTCCGAAACCGGCACGGGGGGCCGGTGGCGTACGAACCGGGGACCGTACAGGTCCGCAGACAGGCGGCTGCCACGGCCGTGGCGTGCTTCCCACAGCCCCGCCGCCCTCACCTCCCGCGTCGCCGGTGACCCGGCCCGCCTGCCCACCGACACGGCGGGGCTCGCGGTGGGCGTCCAGGTGCTCGGACGGGCGGCGGTGGCGCAGGCGGCGATCACCGGCGCCGCGGACCCGGGCCTGATCGACGGCGGAGCGGCCCTGCCCCTCCCTCGTCCCAGCCCTGCCGGGCACCGCCGTCCCAGCCCTGCCGGGCACGGCCGTTGCAGTCTCGCCGGGCACCGCCGTTGCAGTCCCGCCGGGCACCGCCGGGATCCGGCTCTCCGTCCCTCGCACGTTTCACCGCACCGGAGTGCTCCGACCCAGGACCCGTCGGCCGTCGGCCGTCGCTCGGGCACTCGTCGCCACGCTCACCGGCTGACCTGCGCGGGGGAGAGGCGGGGCGGGAGGTGGCCGGTCCGGGTCAGCCGGTGCGGTCGATGAGGTACGGGAAGAGCGCCAGGATCTCCCCCAGCGCGGCCGGCGCGAGCGGTACGGTCTCCAGGCTGCGGCGGGCGATGTCCGCCTGCCGGTGGGCCTCGGCCAGGGTGGCGGCGCGTCCGCCCGCCTCCTCGACGAGTTCGGCCGCCCGCCGGGCATCCGCGTCGTCGAGCGGGCTTCCGGTGCCGAGCAGCAGGGCGAGCCGACGGGCGGCGGGACCGTCCGTGGCCAGCGCCGAGAGGACGGGATACGTCTTCTTCAGCCGGCGAAGATCACTGTGCACGGGCTTGCCCGTGACCTCGGGGTCTCCCCACGTCCCCAGGAGATCGTCCACCGCCTGGAACGCCACCCCGAGATGCCGGCCCGCCCGGGCGAGCGCCTCCACGGTCGCGGCCGGGGCACCCGCGAGCACGGCGCCCAGGCCGGCCGCGCAGCCCAGCAGCGCACCCGTCTTGTTCTCGGCCATCCACCGGTACTCGTGCGGCTGGACCGCTTCGGGCCCGCTCCACGGCCTGGACTCGAAGAGCAGGTCGTCGGCCTGGCCGCGCACCAGGTCGGTCAGCGTCCCGGCGAGCTCCCGGACCGCCGCCGCACTGTGCCTTCCGGGCGCTTCGGCCAGGGTCCGCACGGCCAGCGCGAAGAGCGCGTCGCCCGCGAGGATCGCCGGGCCGGTCCCGTACGCCTTCCACACGGTGGCGCGCTGCCGGCGGGTCTCGTCGCCGTCCATGATGTCGTCGTGGAGGAGTGAGAAGACATGGATCAGCTCCACGGCGACCGCACCGACGACCGCGTCCCGCGCCGGCGCACCGGCGGCCTCGGCGCTGAGCAGGGTGAGCGCCTGGCGGATCCCCTTGCCCTGCGAGCCCGGGGCGGGAGTGCCGTCCGTCGTGGCCCACCCGAGGGAGAAGGCGGCCATCTCCGCATGCCACGGATGCAGCTGCCGCACGGCCTGCGCGAGCGCCGGGCGCACCTGGTCGCGGCAGCGGGCGAGCACCTCCGGCGGCGCGGCCTGCCGGGTTGCGGGCAGTGGCGTCATCGTCGTCAGCTCTCCCCGTCCGTGCCGCCGTCGACCGGCGTCACACCCAGCTCGGCGTACGCCTTGTCCACCATGTCCCGGGCGTTGAGCAGACCGATCCGGCTGAGTGTGCGGCGCAGCTCGTGCAGGTCCGCCGCGGTGTCGTCGCGGTCGCGGCCGAGCCGGGCCAGTGACTTGACGAGCCCGAGCCGGGCCAGCGCCTCACCCCGGGGCTCGGTCATGGCACGGAACTCCGCGAGCGCCTCCTCGTACATCCCGCGCGCCTCCTCGTACCGCTCGGCTCGGAAGAGGACGTTGGCGCGCATCTTGTGGTTGTAGGCGAGGGAGCTGGACAACTTCATTTCCCGGCAGGTGAGTTCGGCCTCCGCGAGCAGCGCCAGGGCACGCTCCGGGTCGTTCCGCAGCGAGATGATGTCGGCCATGCCGCGCAGGGCCCACGCCCGGCCGCGCCGGTCGTCAGCGTTGCCGGCCAGCTCGGCCGCCTCCTCGAACATGGCCAGGGCGGTGTCGAGGGAGCCCGTGTTGCGGTGGATCTGCGCGATCCCTTCCAGCGCCCACACGGTGTGACGCGCCTCGCCGCGCGCACGTGCCTCGGCGAGCAGCTGCTCGTGCAGGGCCGCGACGGTGCGGTAGTCGCCCTGGATCCGGCCGGTCTCCGCGAGGCCCGCGAGGGAGTAGCCGCGGGCGACTATGTCCCCGCCGCGCTTGCCCATGTCGGCGGCGAGCCCCAACAGCCGGAAGGCCAGCCTGAGTTCACCACGCTGCCGGGCCAGAGTCCCGCCGCTCCAGAGCGCCCAGGCCATCGCCCCGAGGTCGCCGGCCGAGCGGGCGGACCGGTAGCTGGCCTTCCAGGCCCGATCGGCTTCCGTCACGTTGCCGAGCCGGCGGTGCGCCTCGGCGACGGCGAGCCCGCACCGGGCCACCTCCTGTTGTGAACCGGAGAGTTCGGCCTCCCTCAAGTGGCGTACCCCTTCCGCCAGTACGTCTGCGAGAGAGGAGTTCACCGACATCTTGGTGAGGGCGCCTTGGTACTCGGGCGCCAGTGCCTTGCTGTGCATGGGGGCCTTTCGTGCATGACCGGATCGGAACGAGGCATGACTATACGCTCCGTGTATACATACGGTGCATAGTTGCCTGGTCGGCTAACCCGGGTGCTCGTGGGGGTCGGTCGGGGCTGTCGGGCGTGACTGAGTGGCTGTGCTCGTGACGGTCGCTCATGGCGACCGCGTTGCTGTGGATCAAGCTTGCTATGGGTCAAGACGGCGGTCGCGCGTCCGAGGTTGCTCCGCGATCAACGGAAGTCGACATCGCCACTGCGGCGGGGCTGCCGTCCCATGTCCGGAACGTGGCCGTCGGGCCGGAACCGCCCGACTCGCCGACTCCGCCCGCGATGCCGACGGGTGTGAGCGGTTACTGTCGCCGCCACATGCCCTGGCCATAGTAAAAGACAGAAACATTTGAGAGCCCCTTGCGCCTCATGGCAATCGCTTACATGCTGACGCGCAGCCCCCGCGACCCTCCGATTCCATTGATCCTCAAGGGAGTTCCCGGATGCGTCCTGCCCGATCACCGTTCACCACCCCGGCCCCCGGTACGCCGGAGGGCTCCGTCCCGCGTGCCGTGAGCCGCCGGACCGTTCTCGGCTCCCTCGCCGGGGCCGGCGCGGCGACCCTGCTGGGCGCGGGCCCGGCCGCCGCCCGGCAGACCGAGCAGTGGGGCGGACGGCGGGCCGGGAACGGATCGGGGGACACGCTCCTGGTCAAGGCGTTTGCGGACGCTGAGAAGGAACGCATGCGACTGGCCCGGGCCCTGCGGTCCAGCGACTTCATTCCCACCGGCCGGTACGCCCCGGCGGGCAGGTCCGTCTCGGTGACGGTCCGTCCGGCCGACGGCCGCGTACCGGTGTTGCACATCGGCACCTTCGACTACTACAACGCGGACGCCGCGCTCCGGGAGCCGCGTGCCGTCCCGCTGCGCCCGGGCCGCAACACGGTCGGGGACGTCCACGGCGGTCCGATCCATCTGAGCTTCGCGGGGGAGGGTGAGCGTGCCGCCGTGACCTTCGGCCCCGGCACCCCGCGCATGGCGGTCTTCGAACTCGGCCGCACCGATGAGGCCGCCTTCCAGCGGCAGCTCGACGAGAAGACCGACATCCCCTGGGTCGAGCTGATCACCGGTCGGGCGATTCTCACCCTCACTCGCGAAGGCGCACTGCTCTACCGGGACGAGGACCATGCGAAGCTGATGGGACTGTTCGACACCGTCATCGACAGTCATACGCGCATCAGCGGTCTGGACGGCAGGGGGCGGCTCAACCGTCCCAAGGCGGGCCGCTACCACTTCAACGAGGTCGGCGTCGTGCCCAGCGGGGTGGGGGCCTACGCCTGGCACGGGTACAACGGCTTCCCGCGCGCCTACATGGACCGGCTGTGCACGGTGGACGGACTCAGTACGCGTGGCTGGGGTCTGTACCACGAGCTCGGCCACCTCCATCAGCAAGGTGCCTACCAGGCCGACCAGTTGACCGAGGTCACCGTCAACATCTACTCACTGGCCGCGCAGCGCACCCTCGGTCGGGCCTCCAACCTGCTGACCGTCGACCCGAAGACCGGGCTGAATCACTTCCAGACCGCGCTGCCCAAGCTCGGCGCCGATGGAATCGGCTATGAACAGAGCTTCGGCGCGTACGAGAAGCTCGTCCCGCTCCGGCAGTTGGAGCTGGCCTTCGGCGAGGACTTCTGGCCGAGACTGCACCGGCTCGTACGCGCCGAGCACCAGCACGACGCCCCGGTCGACGACTACACGCACGACCCCGTCATCAACGCCCGCCAGTACCTGGCCCTGGCGAGCTACGCCGGCCGGACCGCCGGATACGACCTCACCGACTTCTTCGTCCACAAGTGGGCGCTCCCGATCGACTCCGCGGGCGTCGCCGCGCTCGCGGCACTGGGGCTGCCGAAGCCGCCCGTCGACCCCAGCAGCCTCACCGACTGACCGGTGCCGGCCCTGCGGCCCCGGTGGACCGCGGGGCACCGGTCCGAAGGCTCCGGCCGTGCACAACGAGGGACCGCAACGCCCGACACGGCAAGGGGCCGCACCGCCGTACACAACGAGAGAGCGCGTCGTCAGTCCAGTGGACCAGCCAAGGAGATGACATGAACACGCCATTGATATCCCGCTCCGCCGCGCCCGCCCGCAGGCATCTGCGCCGCCTGACGAGGTCGGGCACGGTCCTCGCCGCCACCGCACTGCTCGCGGTCGGCGCGGCGGGACAGTCCTGGGCCTCGACACCGGTCCTCCGCTGGACCACGAACGCGCCCACACCCGTGTCCACACTGACACTGCCGATGTCCGTGGACTCCGCACCGGACGCCTCCGGCGTCTACTTCGCGTACTACACCACCCTGGAGAGCGGCACCCGCCCCTACGCCGGATTCCAGCCGAAGCCCGTGGACGCGAACGGCAACCGCGTGCTCCAGGCGGTCTTCAGCTCCTTCAACGCCGATGCCACGACGACGGACGACCACTGCACCTACGGAGCCGACGGCGGGGCCGGAGTGAGCTGTGCCGTCCGGTTCCGCTACACACCGGGGACGATGTACTCCCTGGTGCTCAAGCGGGCCGGCGTGACCGGGGCGACGCAGCTGATGACGGGAGACGTCGTCGAGACGGCGACCGGGGCGGCGGTGGCGCACATCGGCAGTTTCGGGCTGCCATCGGCCTCGGGCCGGTTCAAGAACGCCGATCAGGGATTCGTCGAGCCCTACCTCTCCGCGGGCTGCGGCCAGCGGATCACGGTGACGTACGGCAGACCGGTCGGCACCGAGGCCGGCGTCGCCCATACGGGCAGCCTTCCCACGGTCACCGACCCGTCGTCCGGAAGCTGCCTGAGCACCGCCTCGCAGACCACGGGCCGGGGGCAGCAGGTCGCGGTCACGGGCAACGCGGCCCCGGCCGCTCCCGGGCCCGCAGGGGGCTGAATCCTTGAATCCAGAACCGTGTCCGGGCCGGGTCCCCTTCTCCTGTGAAGCGCTACCCGCTCCCACTGGCTAAGCTCGACGAGGGGCACAGAACGGGACGGAGGCTCCCATGACGACTCTCGAACCACGCGATGTCCCCCCTCGCCTCGCCACCGGTGCGTTCTTCCTGAACTCCGGTCTGGGCAAACTGAAGGCCGACGCGGAGACGGCCCAGGGTGTGCATGGCATGGCCTGTGTCGCCTATCCGTTCCTGAAGAAGATCGACCCGGAGCGCTTCACCCGGCTGCTCGCGTGGACGGAGATCGCGGTCGGCGGAACGCTGCTCGCCCCCTTCGTGCCGACCCGGCTGGCCGGGCTGGCGCTGACAGGGTTCTCCGGCGGGCTGGTCGGCCTGTACCTCCGGGTTCCCGGGATGCGGGAGCCCGGGAGCCTTCGCCCCACCCAGAACGGCATCCCGCTCGCCAAGGACTTCTGGATGCTCGGCATCGGCCTCGGTTTCCTGGGGGCCCGTGCCCACCGGCCGCGCCCGGCCGCGTCCAGATGTCCATGGCACCGGTCCCGGGGCTGACCCGACGGCCCGGGAGCGTACGGACGACGCCCGGCTCCGTGGCGGGGCCCGCACATCCAAGGAGTGATCATGAGTGAGTCGGACGAGCTGCGCAAGCGCGTGCAGCAGATGCGAGCCAAGGCGAAGGACCTGAACAACGAGGCCGAGCGCGCCACCGACCCCGAGGAGCGCCGGCGCCTGAAGGAGAAGGCCCGCAGGATCGAATCGGAGAGCGAGCAGGTCAGCGGCATGGCGAGTGGGGACATCTACCCCATGAAGTGAGGCCGGGAGAGCCCGGCGCCCCCGGGTTCCCGCACCCGTGCGGGAACCCGGGGGAATGCCGCCGCGCCCCGGACGTTGAACAACGATGTGAGCTCAGCGATCGCATCCACCCGGTTCTCCGTCCTCGACCGCTCCCGCATCCGTACGGGGCACGACGGCCCGCAGGCACTGCGCGACTCGGTACGCCTCGCGCAGGAGGCCGAGGCGCTCGGCTACCACCGGTTCTGGGTGGCCGAGCACCACAGCGTGCCGGGCGTCGCCGGTTCCGCGCCGACCGTGCTGGCCGCAGCAGTCGCGGCCGCCACCGCCACCATCAGGGTCGGCACCGGCGGCGTCATGCTGCCCAACCACCAACCGCTGCTGGTGGCCGAGCAGTTCGGTGTGCTGGAGTCCCTGTTCCCCGGCCGGATCGACATGGGTCTGGGCCGTTCGGTGGGCTTCACCGACGGCATCCGCAAGGCGCTGGGACGGGACAGGACGGCTGCCGAGGACTTCCCCGGACAGCTCACCGAACTGCTCGGCTGGCTGGACGGCACACAGCGCTCCCACCCGCAGGTCCATGCCCTCCCCGCCGAGGGGCTGCGCATCCCGCCGTTCCTGCTGGCCACCGGCGAGGGCGCGGGCATCGCGGCCGCTGCCGGGCTGCCGCTGGTGGTCGGCGACCTCCGGGGCCGGGAGAAGCTGCTGCGCGCGGTCGAGCGCTACCGCAGCGAATTCCGCCCCTCCACCTGGGCCGCGGAGCCGTACGTCGTCGTGGCGGGGACGATCGCGGTGGCCGGGAGCAGGGAGGAGGCCCGTCGGATCCTGATCCCGGAAGCATGGTCCATGGCCCATTCCAGGACCCATGGCTCCTTCCCGCCGCTCGCCCCCGCCGACCGGATCGAGGCGCGGACCATGACGGAGAAGGAACGAGTCCTCTACGAGAAGGGGATGCGCGGCCACCTGTACGGCACGCAGGACGAGGTGGCCGCCGGGCTCGGATCGGTCATTGAGGAGACCGGAGCCGACGAGGTGCTCGTCACGACCAGTACGTACGACCGGGTCGCCCTGCTCGGCTCGTTGCGTCGTCTGGCTCGCATCGCAGGATTGACCCCGCACCGGACAGCGCCCGCCGCAACCCGGTGACGGTCTGCGACCGGTGGTCCGTCACCCGGGGTTCTCGAACCGGACACCGGTGGTCCGTCACCGGGGGTTCTCGAACCGCACGGTGAACCGGCCCGCATACGCTGGAGCGGACATGTCGTGACGGTGGAGGGGCGGGCATGCGAACGGTGTACAGCGGGGAACTGCACGTCGCTTACGGGCAGTTCTACGTGGAGAGCAGGCCCGAGGGGGAAGCGGAGTCCGTCGGGCTGCCGGAGAGCTTCGCCGGGCAGGCCGGCGGGCTCTGCGGGGCCGCCGTGCCGGGACATCTGTTTCTGATCACGAGCCTGCACACCGGGGAGGTGGGGCTGACCGTCGAGGTGCACGACACCGCCCCTCCGCTCGACGACAGCTGGGAGGACGTGGTGGAGGCCGCGTTCCGGCCCGCTTCCGGGTCCACGGTCGTCATGCCGTGGGGAGACGGCCCGCTCGTGTCGCTCGACCTGCCCGTGACCGACCACCGGGTCCGGTACTGCGGACGCGACATGGACCGGGCCCGCGAGGAGGAGCTCGCCATTCTCTCCGGTGAGGCCGCAGCCGATCAGTACCTCCTGCAGTTCTGGCCGGCGGCGCCCCGCCCCGACGAGATCGTCAAGCGGACGGCGGGCGCCGCGGAGTACTGGCACCAGTGGGCACGCACTCTGCCGCCGCCCCCGTCGCCGGCGGAGCGCGCCGAGGCCCGGCGCCTGCGGGCGCAGGAGCAGGCGCGGGCCGAGGCGGCCGAACAGCAGCGTCTCGAAGCCCTGGAATGGGGCGGGCGATTGCCCAGCCAGGCACTTCGGGACGTCGGCGGCAATGTGGCGGGGCTGCGGGCCCTGGACTGCGACCTCCCGCACGCGGTGGACGCGGCGGGACCGGCGGCCCAGCGGTCCATCGCCCGCTGGGCCGCCCACCGTGCGTACACGGAAGCGGGTCTGAACGGCGTCGAATGGATCGCGCCCGCGCTCGAAGCCATGGACCGCGGAGACGAGTTGCCCGCGCCGTTCGACGAACTCCGGCACGACTGGGACCGCTTCTTCGCCGATCCGGCCGTCCCGCACACCCTCGTGGACTCGATCGACGGCAGCCGGGAAGGGTTCCTGAAGCAGGCCATGGCGGTGCCCGCCCTGTTCGACGCGATGGGGCCGGTGCCGTTGCGCGCCGCGCTCGACGCGCTGTACGCCGCGGCGGCCACGTACGGCAGCGACCACCCCCGCCTGTTCGACGAGGTGCGGCGCCGGTTCAGCCTGCCGTAGGGCGTGGCCGGGCCAACAGGGCGGTGGCGATGGCGACCTGGGCCGGCTCCAGCACGGTCCTGCCGTCCTCGATGTCCCACAGCGCGTTCTGCAGGACGCGGCCCAGTGTCCAGCCGGTCGCCCGCTGCCGGTCCAGGCCGAGCACCTCGGTCAGCCGGTCGAAGCGGCGGAGCACCGCGCGGGGCACATCGCCGGTGGCCACGATCTCGTCCCAGCGGTTGTGCATCGCCGGCATCAGGTCGAACCCGGGGTCACCGGCCAGGGGCTCCGGATCGATGGCCAGCCATGGCTCGCGCTCGGCCGCGAGGACATTGTCGTAATGCAGGTCCCAGTGCAGCAGGCGGTCACCGGGTTCGCCGACGAGTTCGGCGACGGTGGACGCGCATGTACGCACCAGCCGCCGTTCGGCGGGGTCGTGCAGCCGCGGCACGCTGCCGGGCACCTCGTCGAGCATGGCCGCCGCGATGTCGGCCAGTCGCCGGAAGCCCGGCGGCGCGGGCACCGCGACCAGGCGTGCCAGCAACTCGGCGAGAATCTGTACGGCGTCCGTCTCGTCGGCCACCGCCGACAACGGACGTGCGGCGTCCAGCCGTTCCAGCAGCATGGTGCCGGTGTCCGGGTCGTGGTCGAGCAGATGCACCATGCCGTCGCCGTTCCACACCCGCAGACCCGGCACGGCGTCGATGTTCTCCTCGGTGGCCTCCTGGAGCTTCAGCACGGCGGGCGTGCCGTCCGCCCGGGTCACCGGCAGCACCAGCGAGGCCATGCCGTGCGCCGAGGGGCCGTCCAGCCGCAGGCTCCACCGGTCCAGGAAGTCCGTGGCCAGCCCGGGCAGTGCGGCGATCCAGGCACGGGCGGACGCACCGCCGTTGCCGCTGTAGGACGCGGCGAACGCGTCGGGGACGTCGATGGGGTGGGAAGCACTCATGTGTCTCTCCTTCGTCGGATCCGGAAACGGTCGGGTACGACGGAGGTCACGGTGGTGCCCGGCTGCCGGGCAGGCGTCAAAGCATGCCGCCACCCTATGCGAACACCGAAGCGGTGCGGGAGGCCGCCGTCCGCGACCGGGGCGGGGCGCGGTGCGGTGCGCGGCGCGTGTCGATGGCGGGGGAGGGGACCGGCAGCGGGGATGGTGAGGGCATGAAAAGCGCTGACCTTTTGACCGACGCGTTCACCCGCGTCCGGGAGACGGTGCACTCGGCGGTCGAGGGCCTTTCGAGTGCCGACCTCCAGACCCGTCTCGACGACGGGGCGAACTCCATCGGCTGGCTCGTCTGGCACCTGACCCGCATTCAGGACGACCACGTCTCCGACGCGTCCGGTGTCGAGCAGGTCTGGTTCTCCGAGGACTGGGCCGCCCGCTTCGATCTTCCCTTCCCGAAGGGGGCCACCGGCTACGGACACAGCAGCGCGGATGTCGCGGCCGTGCGGGTGGGCTCGGCGGAGCTGCTGCTCGGCTACCACGACGCGGTCCACGAGCGGACCCTCGCCTTCGTGCGTGGGCTCGACAACAAGGCGCTCGACCGCATCGTCGACGAGGCGTGGTCGCCGCCGGTCACCCTCGGGGTCCGGCTGATCAGCGTCGTCTCGGACGATCTGCAGCACGCCGGCCAGGCCGCCTTCGTCCGGGGAGCGCTGGAGCGCCGGTAGACCGGGCCTTCGGGCAGCGGGCCCGGGCCCCGGCCGCGTGCGACGCGCGGAGCGGAGGGTGCGGAGAGAGTACGGTCCTGGGCCCGCCGCACCGGAAATTCGGATGAAGGCCGCACCCCCACGGTGATGGGATGGCGCGATGCGAAGCGACGCACCGGTTTCGGTGGACCGAGGCCGGTACCCGGACGCGGTGACGCCCTGGGAGCAGGAGACCTGGCGGGAGGATGCCCTCGCGTGGGCGGAGCGCGGGCTCGCCGCTCATGGGCTGCGGGCGACCGGGCCACGGAAGGTGAGGCTGCGGCCCTGGTCCGTGCTGGTGCGGCTGTCCGCGGCGGGAGGCGACCCCGTGTGGTTCAAGGCCAACTCGCCCGCCGGCGCCTTCGAGGCGGGGCTGACCGAGGCGCTGGCCCGCTGGGTTCCCGGACACGTACTCCGGCCGCTCGCCGTGGACGCGGGCCGGGGCTGGTCGCTGCTGCCGGACGGCGGCACCCTCCTGCACGACGCACTCGACTCGGTGGCCCCGGCCGCGATCGACCCGCGCGCCTGGGAGGAGCCGCTGCGGCAGTACGCCGCGATGCAACGCGCGCTCGTTCCGCACGTCGGGGAGATCGAGCGGCTCGGAGTGCCCGGCGCGCGCACGGTCGCGCTCCCGGAGACCTTCGACCGGCTCGTCGGCGCGAACACCGCACTGGAGCCCGCCGACCGCAGGGCCCTGGAGGAGTTGCGGCCCCGGCTCGTGGGGTGGTGCGAGGAGCTCGCGGGCGTGGGGATCCCCGATACGCTCGACCACGCCGACCTGCACGACGGTCAGCTCTTCGCGCCGGAGCCGGGCCGCTTCACGTTCTTCGACTGGGGCGACGCGGCCGTCGGGCACCCCTTCGGCAGCTTTCTCGTCCCCGCCCTCGCGGCCCGCGAGCGCTTCGGGGCCGAGGCTCTGCCCCGGCTGCGGGACGCCTACCTGGAACAGTGGACGGGCGACGGCCGCACGACGGCCGAACTGCGGCGCGCGCTGAGCCTGGCCTGGCGCCTCGGGGCGATCGGACGGGCCTGCTCCTGGGAACGGCTCTTCCCCGGAGCGTGCGGCGCTGTCGGTGGGACCGGCGACGCGCAGAGCGCGCGCTGGCTGCTGAAGCTCTTCACCGAGCCACCGCTGTAGGGGCGGAGCCACGGCGGCGAACCGGGCCGGCCGGGCGGTGTGCCCGGCCGGAGGACCGGCAATTACGCTGCTCCGATGCACCGTACGACGCCCCCTCGACCGGTCGACATCACCCAGGAGTTCCCGGCGCTCGTGCCACTGGCACGCACGGCCGTGCGGCTGCACCCGCGCCCCGGGGAGCCGGCCGCCGGGGACAGCTCCGTCGGTGGACCGTTGTCGTGGCCGCGCGAAGAACCATGGCCCACCTGCCCCGAGCACGCGGGCCCGTGGCACGTCGGCTTCGCACCCGACGAGGTGCGGGACAGCCGCCGTGTCCTGGACGCGGGCTGGGCACGCGCGGAGGGAAACCGCCTGACCCTCACCCCGCAGGAGCGGGAAGTGGTGGACCGGGTCGGCCACAGCGGCCGGCGCATCGCGCAGAACGGGCCGGTTCCCCTCCTGGCAGTCGCCCAGCTGTACGCACGTGACCTCCCGGCCGCCGAGGGCGACAGCCTGTGGCCGGGCCCGCGGGGGACCGATCTGCTCCAGGTGCTGTGGTGCCCGTTCGACCACGGCGACGACTGCCTTCCCCAGGTGCGTCTCGTGTGGCGGAACACCGCGGAAGCCGGACCGGCGCTGTCCACGCCTCCCGAGCCATCGGTGATCGGGGACGAGAACTATCTGCCCGGCCCCTGCGTCCTGCACCCGGAGACGGTCACCGAGTACCCGGCACCCCACGAACTGGACGAGGAACTCGCCGAACGGGTCGGGGCCTGGGAGGAGACGCGCGACCACCTGTACCAGTACGCCCTGTCCGTGGCACCCGGATGGAAGATCGGCGGCTGGGGAAACTGGAGCTTCTGCGATCCGTGGCCCATGGGGTGCCCGGACTGCGGCGGCCCGGTCCGCCCGCTGCTGACCGTCGACAGCTGCGAATGGGACAACGAGCAGAGCTGGCGGCCCGTCGAGGACGAAGCCGCCTGCGCGGCGCCGGGCGTGGTCCACCCGCAGCCGCAGGAGCCCACCCGGATCACCATCGGCCGCGGCTACACCATGCAGGTCTACTCCTGCGAGCGGTCCTTCGGGCACACCCCGCTCCAGGTGATGCAGTAGCTCTACCCATCGATGCCGAGGCGCTTCGCGACGGGCGCCGGCACCGGACAGATCCGCTCGGGCGGGAGCAGCCGTTGGGCCTGGGCGCTCCGGCCGCCCTGCCGGAGCGCCGCGATCTTCTGGACCGTGGGCGTGACATCGGTGATGTCGACGACCCACTCCTCGGCGAACGTGCGGATCAGACCGCGCCCGATCCCGACCTGGATGCTGTAGTGGTTGAGCGCGGCTCCCCGCAGCGAGCGCTCGGGATCCCACTGGACGTGCACCGGGGCCTGGGCGACAGCTGACGGATCGGACGTCGTCAGCACCGCCTGCGACAGGGCCTCCTCCCATCCGGCCCGGGTGATCCGAACCGCGAGAATCCGTTCCTGGCCGGACTTCTGCGCCCAGTTGCTGCGGTGCATGAGCCAGAGGAACGACGGCTTGATCCAGGTCATCCGGTTGAACGAGAACGGCGGGACGAAGCGCTTCGCCCGCAGGGCCGGGCCGGCCACCGCCGGTGAGTACGCCTGGTAGACGACGATCGTCCGGGCGTCGTGGTCGGCCCGTATCTGGTGCTGGGGGGTCATGCGGCACAGGCTGCCAGGCACCGGACTCCACCACGACCGGTTTCCGTGCCCCCGAATCCGTACTCGGGGACTCCCCGACCGCCGGGTCGACCGCCGGGGCGACCGGGTGATCCACCGTAGGTCCGGGCGCCGGCCCCCTGTCCGGGAATCCGACGGAACCTCTCCGTCCTTGTACCCGGGCGTACGTCTTCGGTGCGGAGCACCGTCGGGGAGCCGGTTTTTTGTGCGGCGCCACCATTCGGAGACGGTTCGCCGCTGCCTACTGTTCCCTCACTCGGCGGCGGAGTGCCGCTCCCTCGGAGGTGACCATGGCCAGCACCGCAGGCACGGAGACCAGCAGCAGAACGGCCCGCAGGACCCGGACGGCGGCCGCGGTGGTCACGGTGCTCGGCCTCGTCGGCACCGCGGCCGCGTGCGGCGGCGACACGTCCGCCGGTGGCGGAGACGGGTCGACGGTGGTTGTCGCCGTCGCCGGTGACCCCGGCAGCCTCAGCCCCACGACGGCACTGGTCAGTACCGCACTGGCGATGAACTCCTTCGCGTACGACACGCTCGTGCACATCGGTGCCGACGGCTCGCTGGTGCCGGGAGTGGCGGAGAAGTGGTCCTCCACGACCACCTCGGCGAAGTTCACCATCCGTTCCGGTGTCACCTGCGAGGACGGCTCGCCGCTGACCGCCGAGGACGTGGCAGCCGAGTACAACCACATCGCCGATCCGAAGAACCAGTCGCCGATGCTCGGCCTCTCGGTCCCCGTCACCGCCGTGGCGAAGGCCGACAAGGCGACCCGGACGGTCAGCGTCACCACCACGAAGCCCGCGCCGTTCATCGTGCAGATGTCCCGGCTGCTGCCGCTGCTCTGCAAGAACAGCCTGGCGAAACCGGCCGCACTGGCCAGGGCCACCAACGCGAGCGGCCCCTACCGGCTGACCGAAGCGGTTCCGGGCGACCACTACACATACGTCAAGCGGGACAAATACAGCTGGGGGCCCCGCGGGTCCACCGGTGCGGGCATGCCCGGCAAGGTGGTGGTCAAGGTGGTCGCCAACGAGTCGACCGCGGCCAACCTCCTGATGGCCGGTCAGATCAATGTCGCCCTCATCAACGGCGCCGACCAGGACCGGCTGGACGCGGCCAAGGTGAAGTACCGCAGCTCCACGGCGCTGTTCGGACAGTTCCTGTTCAACCAGGCCGCCGGCCGTCCGACCGCCGATCTCGCGGTGCGCAAGGCCCTGGTCTCCGTACTGGACCTGAAGCAGCTGGGGAGCGTCGCCACCGGCGGGAAGGGCAAGCCGGCCACCGGCATCGGCGAGATCGCCCCCACCCCCTGTACCGGCGACACGGTGACGGGCAACCTCCCCGCCCACGACACGGCGCAGGCCGCCGCCGCACTCACCGCGGCCGGCTGGAAGAAGAGCGCCGGTACCTGGACCAAGGACGGCAAGCCGCTCGCCGTCGGGCTCAGCTACGCGACCAACCAGGGGCCCCAGGTCGGCTCGGCGGTCGAACTCGCCGTCCAGCAGTGGACGTCCTTCGGTGTGAAGGCGACGGCGAAGCCCGTCGGCTCCGGCAGCATCATCAGCACGCTCGGCGGCGGCGACTGGGACATCGCCTGGGCGCCCATCGGAGTCACCCTCCCCGACCAGCTCACCCAGTTCTACGACGGTCCGCCGCCGCCGAAGGGCAACAACTTCGGCTCCGTGGCCAACCCCGACTACCACCGGCTCATCGCCCGCGCCGCCGCCAAGCCCGGCGACTCCGGCTGTCCCCTGTGGGAAGCGGCCGACGCCGCCCTGGTCAAGCACGTCGACATCGCGCCGATCGTCAGCAAGGCCAACCGGTACTACGGAAAGGGCGTCACCTTCGAGGTGGACGGCAGCGGCATCGTGCCGAGCACCCTGCGCCGGAGCGCCGGCTGATGGCGACGATCACCATGAACTCCCTGGGCGCGAGGGCCCGCAACCCCTGGGTCGGATTCCTCCTGCGCCGCGTCTGGCGGCTGCTGGTGTCGCTCGCGGCGCTGGTCACGGCCGCGTTCGCGATGATCCACCTGATTCCGGGCGATCCGGTCCGGGCCGCGCTCGGCACCACGGCCGACCCGGCCATGGTCGCGGCCCGCAGGGAGTCGCTGGGCCTGGACCAGTCGCTGCTGAAGCAGTACGCCGACTTCGTCGGCAATCTCCTCCAGGGCAGGCTCGGGGAGTCGATCGGCGCGCAGATGCCGGTCTCCGACATCATCTCCGGCCGGCTCCCGGCCACCCTGCAGATCGCCGTTCCGGCGTTCGCGCTGATCCTGCTGATCGCCGTACCCGTCGGCATGACGGCCGCGGTGCTGACCAAGGACGGCCGCAGGCGGCGCGGTGAACTCGCCTTCACCGGGGTCACCGGACTTCTGGGCGCGGTGCCCGAATTCCTGCTGGCGGTGGGCCTGATCGCGGCGTTCGCGGTGGCCTGGCCGCTCTTCCCGGTCGCCTCCCGGGGCGGCGTGGACTCCTACGTACTGCCGGTGCTGGCCCTGACCGTCGTACCGGCGGCATCGCTCTCGCGCATCGTCCGGGTGGAGACGCTGCGGGTGCTCGGCGAGGACTACATGCGGACCGCGCGGGCGAAACGGCTTCCGGCCCGGCTGCGCTACCTGCGGCACGCGCTGCCCAATCTGCTGACCTCCTCGCTCACCCTGGGCGGCCTGCTCTTCAGCTCGCTGCTCGCCGGCACCGTCCTGGTCGAGAACGTCTTCGCCTGGCCCGGCCTCGGCACCACGATCGTCCAGGCGATCACCGAGAAGGACTATCCGCTGGTCCAGGGTGTGGTGCTGGTCTACGGGGCGGCCGCACTGCTGATCACCTTCGCCGTCGACGTGGCCGTGGCCGTCGCCGACCCCCAGTCCACCGTCCGCGGGAGTTGACGATGCCTCATCACGACCATGACAGCTCGCTGCGGTACCGGCTAGGGCGTACCCTCCGGACACCGATCGGAGCCGCCGCGCTCACCGCCTGCCTGCTGGTCGCGCTGGTCGCCGTACTCGGCCCCGTGCTGCTCGGCGACCGGGCCGCGCAGGTCGACACCGACGCGATCAACCAGGGCAGCAGCGCCGCCCATCTGCTGGGCACGGACCAGCTCGGGCGGGACATCGCCGCCCGTGTCGTGGTGGCCACCCGGCTGACCCTGCGGCTCACCCTGATGGCCACCGTGATCGGAGTCGGCGGCGGGCTGCTGCTGGGTGTCGCCCCGGCGGTCGTGGGCCGGCGCCTCGGACGGCTGATCACCGCGACCGTGGGCGTGCTGGTGGCCTTTCCGGGGCTGCTGTTCCTGCTCTTCCTCGCCACGATCTTCGGGGTGGGCAGCACCGGCGCGGTGTTCGCGGTGGGGCTGGCCATGGTCCCGCCCATGGCGCGGCTGGTACAGAACCTGACGGCGTCGATCGCGGGTTCCGACTACGTCGCGGCCGCCCGGATCCTCGGCGTGGGCCGGTTCCGGATGGTGGTACGTCATCTGCTGCCCAACATCGCCGAACCGTCGGTGCTGTTCGCCACCCAGGCGACAGGTGGCATCCTGGTCGCCTTCTCCGGCCTCTCCTTCCTCGGGCTGGGCGTACAGCCGCCGCAGTACGACTGGGGGCGGCTGCTCAACGAACAGCTGAACCGCATCTTCGTGAATCCGGCGGCCGCCCTGGCGCCCGGCGCGGCCGTCGTCCTGACGGGGCTGATGTTCGGGCTGGTCGGCGAGGTGCTCGCACAGGCCGGTGGCCGACGGGCGCCACAGGCACCGGAGACGGCACCGCAGGAGCAGCCGGGGACACCGGACGAAACGGCCGGCGAGCACGACGGCGGTGCTCTGGTCCGGGCGCGCGACCTGCGGGTGACGTTCCCCGGCGGGCGGCAGGCGGTACGCGGGATCTCGCTGGACATCGGCAGGGGCGAGGCCGTCGGCCTGGTCGGCGAATCCGGATCCGGCAAGAGCCTGAGCGCGCTGGCGCTCGCGGACCTGGTGCCGCACCCGGGCCGGGTCTCGGCCGGAGCCCTCGGCTTCGACGGGCACGACCTGCGGGCGGACCCACGGCTCGGCACCGAACTCGCCATGGTCTTCCAGGACCCGATGGCCTCGCTGAACCCCGCCCTGCGGGTGGGCCGACAGCTCGCCGAGGTGGCCGAGGTGCACCTGGGAGCGAGCCGCGCCGAGGCCACGGCGCGTGCCGTCGACCGGCTCGGCGCCGTCCGTATCGCCACCCCCGGACGCCGTGCCCGGCAGCGGCCGCACGAGTACTCGGGCGGGATGCGGCAGCGCGCCGTCATCGCGATGGGACTGATGGGGAAGCCGAAACTGATCATCGCCGACGAGCCCACCACGGCGCTCGACGTGGCGGTCCAGCAACAGGTGCTCGACCTGCTCGCCGAGGTGCGCGCGGACTCCGGCGCCGCGCTGCTGCTGATCTCCCACGACCTCGCCGTCGTCTCCCAGGTCTGCGAACGGGTCCTGGTGATGTACGCGGGTCTGGTCGTCGAGAACCTCCCGGTCACCGAGCTCCTCGGCGGCGCCGCCCACCCGTACACCCGGGCACTGGTCGGGGCGGTCCCGACCATGACCACGGACCGCGGCACGGAGCTGGCCACCATCCCGGGCCGGCCGCCGGAGCCGGGGGAGACCGGCGCGGGGTGCCCGTTCGCGGCGCGCTGCGAACGGGCCCGGGAACGCTGCCACGAAGACACCCCCGAACTGACGGACCTCGGGCCGGGACGGCAGGTCGCCTGCTGGTACCCGGTCGGTACGGCAGCGGCGGGCCGACCCGTCGCGTCCACGGCACACACGGCAAGGGCCACCTCATGAGCTCACTCGAACTGCGCGGGATCACGGTCCGCTACGGCCGCTTCACCGCCGTGGACAACGTCGACCTGCTGGTGCCGGAAGGCACGGTCACCGGACTGGTCGGCGGGTCGGGGTCCGGGAAATCGACCCTGGGCAAGGCCGTCGTCGGCCTGGCGCCGAAGCAGTCCGGGCAGGTACTGATCGACGGGAGCGAGGCTCCCCGCCGACGCGGGCGAAGCCCCGTACAGCTGGTGTTCCAGAACCCGTACGCCTCGCTCGACCCCCGTATGACCGTCGGCGCCTCCGTGGCCGAGGCACTGTCCGGCGGAAGCGGAAGCGGAAGCGGAAGCGGAACCGGCACGGGGAGCGGGGCGCGGAGCGGACGGCGGGCCCCGGCCCGTGAACGCCGTGCCGCACGCGACGCCGAGGTGGCGCACTACCTGGAGCTCGTCGGCATGGACCCCGCACGGGCCGCCCTCACCCCGGACGCCCTCTCCGGCGGCCAGCGCCAACGGGTCGCCCTGGCCAGGGCCCTGGCCGCGCGGCCCGCCGTGCTGATCGCGGACGAGATCACCTCGGCCCTCGACGTGTCGGTCCAGGGCGCGGTGCTCAACCTGCTCCGCCGGCTCCAGCGCGAACTCGGCTTCGCGATGCTCTTCATCTCCCACAACCTCGCGGTCGTCCGCTACCTCTGCGACCAGGTCGCCGTCCTGGACGGCGGACACCTGGTCGAATGCGGCCCCACCGACCGGGTGCTGGACCACCCGGAGCACCCGACGACCCGCGACCTCATCTCCTGCGTACCCGACCTTGCCCTCGCCGAGGAGGCGTCATGACCCGACCGCTCAAGATCGAAGACCTGTACCGGTTCGAGATCCCCGGCGACCCCGCACTGTCCCCCGACGGCGAACGCGTCGCCTACACCCTGACCACGCAGGACGCCGGGAACGACCGGGCGCTCCGCTCCATCTGGGAGGTACGCGCCGGAGGCGGCCCGGCCCGGCGCCTCACCCACGGCCCGGCGGACACCGCGCCGCGCTGGTCCCCGGACGGGGCGCGACTGGCCTTCCTGCGCGCCGGCCGGCTCCATCTGCTGTCCGCCGAGGGCGGAGAGGCCGTACCGCTCATCACCCCCGAGCGGTGCCCCGCCGGGGCGGGCGTCCCGGTCTGGAGCCCGGACGGGACGCGCATCGCCTTCGCCGCCCCCGAGAGCCGGCGCGCGGACAGCGCACCCGTCGTCATCGACGCCCTCGGCTGGAAGGCGGACGGGGCGGGCCTGATCGGCTCGGTCCGCAGGCAGCTGTTCGTGGTGGACGTGGCATCGGGCGAGGTCGTACAGCTCACCCGGGACGACCGGCACGTCGGCTCCCCGAGCTGGTCGCCCGACGGCACCCGGCTCGCCTACCCCGCGCAGACCGGCCCGGACTCGGCGGCGTACGGCCCCTCGGCCGCCCACGTCGTGGAGGTCGGGACGGAGGCGCCCGAGCCCCGCCGGATCGGCCCCGCCGACGGTCTCGCCGGCCCGGTGAGCTGGTACCCCGACGGATCCGCGCTGCTCGTCGTCGGCCGCACCACGTTCGGCGTCGGCCACTCCGAGCTGCTGCGTCAGCCGCTGGACGGCTCCGCCCCCGTCCAGGTCGGCGCGGCCCTGGACCGCAACGTCCTGCCCGGCGGGCCCGGCTACCCGGGCGCGCTGCCGCAGTTCCACGGCGACGACATCGTGTTCTGCGCCCGCGACCGGGGCGCCACCCGCCTCTACCGGGTGGGCGCGGCCGGGATCAGCGCCTCCCCGCTGCCCGCCGGCACCGGCGTCAGCGGCTGCTCGGTCGCCGCGAAGGCCGGACGGGCGGCGGTCGTGGTCTCCGACGCGGCACGCTTCGCCGAGGTCGTGCTGCTCGACCTCGACGACTGGACGTCCGGGCAGCAGCCCGCGCGGCTCACCGACCACATGGCCCGGTCACTTCCGGAGATCGCCCTCCACCCGGTCACCGAACGCGAGTTCGGCATCGCGGACGGCACCGTCGTGCACGGCATGATCACCCGGGCCGCGGACACACCCCCGGGCGGCCCGCTGCTGGTGGACGTGCACGGCGGCCCGCACAACGCCTGGGCCCCGCACTCCGACCCGGCCCACCTCTACCACCAGGAACTGGCCACACAGGGCTGGACGATCCTGACACTGAACGTCCGCGCCAGCGACGGCTACGGCGAGGCGTTCTACACCGGTGCGGTGGGCGCCTGGGGCGAGACGGACGAACAGGACGTCCTGCAGTCCGTCGCCGCCCTCGTCGCCGAGGGGCTCGTCGACCCCGGCCGGATCGCGCTCACCGGCTACAGCTACGGCGGCTACCTGACCTGCTGGCTCTCCGCCCGCACCGACCTGTTCGCCGCCGTCGTCCCGGGCGGCGTCCTGGTCGACCTGAAGAGCATGGCCGGCACCTCCGAAGAAGGACACCTGATCGCCGAGCACGAGATCGGCGACCCGGCCCGGCTGGCGGAACTCTCCCCGCTCAGCCACGCCGACGCGGTACGCGCGCCCACCCTGATCCTGCACGGCGGCGCGGACGACACCTGCCCGGTCGGCCAGGCCGAACAGTGGTTCCACGCCCTGCGCACCAGGGACGTACCGGCCCGGCTGGTCGTCTACCCCGGCAGCTCGCACCTCTTCCTCCTCGACGGTCGGCCATCGCACCGGGAGGACTACTCCCGCAGGCTGATCGAATGGGTCACCACGCACACCAACCGCTGAACGAAACGGAATCGGAGTACGACATGACCGACACCACCGAACTGTCAGCCCGCTGGACCACCCGCCTCACCGAACTCGCCGCCCGTCACTCCGTGCCCGGCGCCTCGCTCGGCATCCTGCACCGCGGCGAACTGGTCGCGGAGACCGCCATCGGCTTGGCCAACACGGAGGCCGGGATCGGGGCGACCACCGACACCCTCTTCCAGATCGGCTCCATCTCCAAGGTCTGGACCACCACGGTGGCCATGGCCCTGGTAGACGAGGGCGTCCTCGAACTGGACGCCCCCATCTCCTCCGTACTGACCGAACTGCGGCTCGCCAACGACGAGTTGACCGATGGGCTGACGCTCCGGCACCTCCTGACCCACACCAGCGGCATCGACGGCGACCTCTTCACCGACACCGGCCGGGGCGACGACTGCCTGGAGAAGTACGTGGCGCTGCTGGGCGACACCACCCCCAACCACCCGCTCGGCGCCACCATGTCGTACTGCAACGCGGGCTTCACCCTGCTCGGCCGGGTGCTGGAGGTCGTCACCGGCGTCCAGTGGGACGAGCTGATGCGCGAGCGCCTGTACCGGCCGCTCGGCCTGACGCACACCGCGACCCTGCCGGAAGAGGTGCTGCGCCACCGCGCCGCCATCGGACACCTGGGGAGCCCTCCCGCGCAGGCCCCGATCTGGGGTCTGATGCGCTCCGCCGGACCGGCCGGGCTGATCTGCTCCACGCCGCGCGAGGTACTGGAGTTCGCCCGGCTGCACCTCGACAACGGCGTCACCGCCGACGGCACCAAGATCCTCTCGGCCGAGGGCGTCGCCGCCATGCAGGCCCCGCAGGTCGAGCTCCCCGACCCGTATATCCTGGGCGACGCCTGGGGGCTCGGCTGGTTCCTCGACACCTGGGACGGACACCGGGTGTACGGACACGACGGCGGCACCATCGGACAGAGCGCCTTCCTGCGGGTGCTGCCCGAGGCCGAACTGGCGATCTGCCTGCTCACCAACGGCGGCGACACCTCCGGCCTCTACCGGGACCTGTACGCCGAGATCGTGCGGGAGCTGGCCGGGGTGACGATGCGCACCACCCTGGAGCCCGCCACGGAACCGGTGGCGGTGGACCCCGCCGACTACGTGGGCGTGTACCAGCGGCTCTCCAGCCGGGTGGAGATCGTGGAGCGGGACGGCGCTCTGGTGATGCTGGACCGGATCACCGGACCACTGGCCGAACTGACCCCCGACACGGAGAAGGAGTACGAGCTGCACCCCGTCGAGCCCGGGCTGTTCGTCGTGCAGCGGCCCGGATCCGAGTTCTGGATCCCGGTCGTGTTCTACACACTCGCCGACGGCACCCCGTACATCCACCACGGTGGCCGAGCCACCCCCAAGGTGGGCTGACGTGACCGAGATCGTCACCGCCCTCCAGGCAGGGCTGCCGGCCCTGCTGACCGACATCGAGGAGCTGGTCCGGACCGAGTCGCCCAGCGACGACCTGGCCGCGGTCACCGACTGCGCCCGCGTCGTCGCCGGCCTCGGCACCCGGCTGACCGGTGCGGCACCCGAGTGGATCGACGGCTCGGGGCGTCCCGCCCTGCGCTGGCGCTTCGGCGCCGGCGACCGGGTGCTGCTGCTCGGCCACTTCGACACGGTGTGGCCGGTGGGCTCCCTGGCCGGTCACCCCTTCGAGGTGGCCGGCGGGCGGCTCACCGGACCCGGCTGCTTCGACATGAAGGCCGGTGTGGTGCAGCTGTTCCACGCCCTGTCGGTCCTCGACGACCTGGACGGCGTCTCGGTCCTGCTCACCGGGGACGAGGAGATCGGCGCCCCGACCTCGCGCACCCTGATCGAGGACGAGGCCCGCCGGACCGGCGCCGTGCTCGTCCTGGAGGCGAGCGAGGGCGGTGCGCTGAAGACCGCGCGCAAGGGCATGTCCGGCTACGAGCTGACCATCGCCGGACGCGCCGCGCACGCCGGTCTGGAACCCCACCGGGGCGTCAACACCACCACCGAACTGGCCCACCAGGTGCTCGCGCTGTCCGCCCTCGCCGATCCGGCGGCCGGCACCACGGTGACCCCGACCGTCGCCTCCTCGGGCACCACCCGCAACACGGTGCCCGACGCGGCCCGGCTGCTGGTCGACGTACGCGTGGCGACGGCCGCCGAACAGGACCGGGTCGACCGCGCCGTGCACGGCCTCCCCCCGGTGGTCGAGGGCGCCTCGCTCACCTTCTCCGGAGGCCCGAACCGGCCGCCGCTGCCGACCACAGCGTCGGCCGAGCTGTTCGAACTGGCCCGCCGCCACTACGCGGAGCTCGGCTTCGGCCCGCTGCGCGGCGTGGCCGTCGGCGGCGCCTCCGACGGCAACCTCACCGCCGGCGTGGGCACCCCCACACTCGACGGCCTCGGGGCCGTGGGCGGCGGGGCACACGCGGACGACGAGCACGTGGTCGTCGCCGAACTGCCCCGGCGGACGGCGCTCGTCGCCGCCCTGACGGCCTCGCTGATCAGCGGACCGCCGGCCGTCCCCGGCCGGGTGGAACCATGAACGGTACGCAGGCGTCCGCCGCGACAACAGCCGCGGAGCTGACCGCACAGCGTGCGGGCGTCACCCTCAGGGAACTGCACGGGCTGGACGAGATGCACGAGGCCTGCCGGGTGCTGGACCGCATCTGGCGGCCCGATCCCGGAAACCCGCTGATCACCCCGGAGCTGCTGCGGGTCTTCGCGCACTCCGGCAGCTATGTCGTCGGTGTCGACCGGGGCGGCCGGATGGTCGGCTTCTGCCTGGGCTTCCTCGCCAGCGCCGGACTGCACTCGCACATCGCCGGGGTGGACGACAGCGTCCGGGGCCGCAACGTCGGCTTCGCGGTCAAGCAGCATCAGCGGGCCTGGTCGCTCGCCCGCGACATCACCACCGTCACCTGGACCTTCGACCCGCTGATCAGCCGCAACGCCTACTTCAACCTCGCCAAACTGGGCGCGGAACCGAGCGAGTACCTCGCCGACTTCTACGGTGCCATGCAGGACGAGGTCAACGCCGGGACCGAGACCGACCGGCTGCTGGTCCGCTGGGAACTGACCGGCGAGCACGCCGCCGGATCCGCCGCCGGCATCCCCCGCACCGTCACCGCCGACGTCACGGGCCCCCGCACGGTGGTCGCCCTGGACGCCAAACCCGACGGCCGCCCGGCCGTCGGGCGCCGGGACGGCGACACCGTCCTGGTCCGGATCCCCGCCGAGGCGGAGGAACTGCGCCGGACCGACCCGCCCCTGGCCCGCGAATGGCGCCACGCGCTGCGCGAGGTACTCGGCGGCCTGATGGCCGAGGGGCACACCGTCACCGGATTCACCCGGGACGGCTGGTACGTGATCGACAGACGTCAGGAGAGCCAGGCATGAAGCTCACAGGTGTGGAACTGCGCCGGATCGCGATGCCGCTGGTCGCACCGTTCCGGACCTCGTTCGCCACGATGACCACCCGGGAGATCCTGCTGGTCAGGGTCGAGACGGAGGACCACGAGGGCTACGGCGAGTGCGTCACCATGGCCGATCCGCTGTACTCCTCGGAGTACACCGCGGCCGCGGCGGACGTGCTGCGCAGCTATCTCGTACCCACGCTCGCCGCCCTGCCGGCGCTCGACCCGTGGGCGGTCGCCCCGGCACTGGCCGCCTTCAAGGGCCACCGGATGGCCAAGGCCGCACTGGAGACAGCCGTCCTCGACGCCTGGCTGCGCGCCCACGACCTGTCGATGGGCCAGTGGCTGGGGGCGACGGCCGAACGGGTGCCGGCCGGGGTGTCCGTGGGCATCATGGACTCGATCCCCGCACTGCTCGACACCGTCGACGGCTATCTCCACGAGGGCTATCTCCGGATCAAGCTGAAGATCGAACCCGGCTGGGACGTGGCCCCCGTACGCGCGGTCCGGGAACGCTTCGGCGACGACGTACAGCTCCAGGTGGACGCCAACACCGCGTACACCCTCGCCGACGCCGCCCAGCTGGCCCGGCTCGACCCGTACGGACTGCTGCTCATCGAACAGCCCCTGGACGAGGAGGACATCCGGGGCCACGCGGAACTCGCCCGCCAGGTGCGCACCCCGATCTGCCTGGACGAGTCCGTCGTGTCCGCCCGCTCGGCGGCCGACGCCATCGCGATGGGCGCCTGCTCGGTCGTCAACATCAAGCCGGGACGGGTCGGCGGCTATCTGGAGGCCCGGCGGATCCACGACGTGTGCGCCGCCAACGGTGTCCCCGTCTGGTGCGGCGGGATGCTGGAGACCGGCCTCGGCCGCGCCGCCAACGTCGCCCTCGCCGCACTCCCCGGCTTCACCCTGCCCGGTGACACCTCCGCCTCCGACCGCTACTACCGGACCGACATCACCGAGCCGTTCACTCTGCGCGACGGCCATCTCGACGTGCCCACCGGACCCGGCATCGGAATCTCCCCGATCCCCGGGCAGCTGGCCGAGGTGACCGAGTCGACGGAATGGATCGGCCGGTGACCCGCGGAGCACAGGACCCGCTCACCCGGCCCGACCTGCGCGAACCCCGGGCGGGCCGGGGGGCCGGAGCGGCGGCCGTCCCCGTCGCGAACGATCTCCGATCAATTACCTTGTGCAGATGACGGAGCAGCCACGGGCCGTGCTCGGCCGGATCCTCAACGATCTCGGATCGACCTTGATCGAAGTGCTGGCCGGGGAGGCGGACCCGGCCCGCACGGTCACCGGGGTGCTGATCCAGGACCCCCTGGACGAGCCGGCGCGGCTGCCCGGCGCGGTGGTGCTCGGCGTCGGGGTGTACGGCGCCGGGCCGGTGGCCGCCCTGGTCGACCGGGCGGCCGGGCTGGACGCGGCGGCCGTGGTGGTCCGGTCCCCGGTCCCGGTGTACGGATCGGTGTCCGAGGCGGCCGCCCGTACCGGCGTGACCGTGCTCGGTCTGACGCCCGGAGCGTCCTGGGCCCAGGTGGCCGCGCTGCTGCGGTCGCTGCTCGCCGTCGACGAACTGGGCACGGTGGGCGGCCCCGAAGAGGCCGACGGCGCCGAACCCCTCGCAGGTGACCTGTTCGCCCTGGCCAACGCGACGGCCGGACTGCTGGACGGTCCGGTGACCGTGGAGGACCGCGGCGGCCGGGTGCTGGCCTTCTCCAGCAGACAGGACGAGGCCGACGAGGCCAGGATCGCGACCGTACTGGACCGTCAGGTCCCCGCCGAGAAACTGCGGGCCCTGGAGGAACGCGGCGCCTTCCAGGCCCTCTACCGGAAGGAGGAACCCGTCTACATCGACGGCGTCTCGGACAAGCCCCGGGTCGCGATCGCCGTCCGGGCCGGCGGCGAGATCCTCGGCTCGATCTGGGTCGTGGTCGACGCACCGCTGAGCGCGGACCGCACCCAGGCGCTCCAGGAGGCGGCGAAGGTGGCCGCCCTGCACCTGCTGCGCCGCCGCACCGGCGGGGACGCCGAACGCCGGCTGCGCGCGGACCTGCTCGCCACCGTCCTCGAAGGCGGCACGCACGCCCCGCAGGCCGCCGTCCGGCTCGGCCTGTCCGCGCAGCCGGCCTGCGTACTGGCGCTCTCGGTGACCGGCGAGCAGTACGCGCCGGACCGGGTGGCCGCGGGCCACCGGGTCGCCGAGGCGCTCACCCTGCACCTGTCCGCCATCCACCCCCGCACCGCCTCGGCCGCGATCGGCGGGGTCACCTACGCGGTCCTGCCCACCGGTTCGGACGAGCAGGGGCTACGGGTCGCCGAGGCGTTCCTCGGCCGGATCGGCGACCGGGTGCCCGCCGTCATCGGGGTCGGCCGGCTCGCCGCCCGCCCGGTGGAGCTGCGCCGCTCGCGCGCCGACGCGGACCGTGCGCTGCGGGTCCTCGGCTCCGGCCGCACCCAGCGCAGGGCCGCACGGCTGTCGGACGTCTACGCCGCCTCGCTGCTGGAGGAGCTGACGGACCGGATGGCCGCCGAGGACGACCTTCCGGACGGCCCGGTCGTACGGCTGCGCGCCTACGACGCCGAGCACAACACGGCCCTCACGGACACCCTGGACGCCTGGCTGAGCACCTTCGGCGATGTGCCCACGGCCGCCGCCGCCGTACACATCCACCCCAACACCTTCCGCTACCGGCTCAAGCGGCTGGCCGTGGTCGCGGGCATCGACCTCGGCGACCCGGAGGCGAGATTCGAAGCGATGCTGCAACTGCGGCTGAGACCACCGCACTCCTGATGCAGCTCACTCCGTCGCCGTGGCACTGGGATCGATCCGGGCGCCGGGCGGACGGAATGGTGCGAGAGTTTCCCGGAGCAGTGGGACACGACGAAACCCGTGTGTCCGTGAGCCGACGATGGGACAGATGACATGCCTCTGCAGGGAGAGTACGAGCCGAGCCCCGAACAGTGGGTCCGCGACCAGGTCGAGCTGTTCGAGAGCTCCGGCGGTACCGAGGGAACCACGATGCGGGGTATGCCCGTCATCATCCTCACCACCCGCGGGGCCAAGAGCGGCAAGATCCGCAAGACCCCTCTGATGAGGGTCGAGCACGACGGCGAGTACGCGGTGGTCGCCTCGCAGGGCGGTGCCCCCAAGCACCCCGTCTGGTACCACAACATCGTGGCCGACCCCCGGGTGGAACTCCAGGACGGGCCACTGCGCCAGGACATGAACGCGCGCGAGGCCACCGGCGAGGAGAAGGACCTGTGGTGGGGCCGCGCGGTCGAGGCGTTCCCCGACTACGCCGACTACCAGCGCAAGACCGGCCGGCAGATCCCGGTCTTCGTCCTCGAACCGGCGGCCGGGCAGCACTGACGGCCGCCTGGGGAGGCGCGGGCCCACCGGCCCGCGCCCCCGCATCCGGCCCGTTCCCGGAAGGGGCGTGGCCCCCCGGACAGCCGATCAGGACGTGCGCCCGCACCGCTGCGCGCGCTCCAATTGACGGGTGACCGCGCCCCCGGACGACTGCCTGGCACGCAACGAGTGGCTCTGCCGGGCGTATCTCTCCAGCCGTCGCGAGATCCTCTGGGACGCCGTGGTGCAGCACCTCCAGCTCACCCTGGCCTCCGTGCTCATCGGGCTGGTCGTCGCCGTTCCGCTCGCCCTCGTGGCACGGCACCGGCGCTGGGCGGCGGGCCCCGTGCTCGGTGTGACGACCGTCCTGTACACCGTGCCGTCGCTCGCCATGTTCTCCCTCCTCCTGCCGGTGTACGGACTGTCCGCCTCGCTCGTCGTCGCCGGGCTCGTGCTCTACTCGCTCACCCTCCTGGTACGCAACATCCTCGCCGGACTGCGTGCCGTGCCCGAGGAGACCCGGCAGGCCGCACGCGGCATGGGATACGGGCCGCTGCGGCTGCTGCTGACGGTGGAGCTGCCCCTCGCGCTGCCCGCGGCCATGGCCGGACTGCGGATCGCCACCGTCTCCGCCGTCTCCCTGGTCACGGTCGGCGCGATCGTCGGCTACGGCGGGCTCGGCAACCTCATCTACTCCGGGATGAGCACCTACTTCAAGGCCCAGGTGCTCACCGCCTCCGTCCTGTGCGTCGTCATCGCCGTCGCCGCGGACCTGCTGCTCCTGCTCGCGCAGCGAATGCTGACCCCATGGACCCGGAGGCAGCCGTGAAGACCCTCGCAGACGCCTGGTCCTGGCTCACCACCGCCGCGAACTGGTCCGGCGAGGGCGGCATCTGGAACCGGCTGGGCCAGCACCTCTTCCTCACCGTCGTCTGCCTGCTCATCAGCTGCCTGATCGCACTGCCCGTCGCCCTGGTCCTCGGCCATCTCGGCAAGGGCGGCGCACTCGCCGTCAACATCTCCAACATCGGCCGGGCCGTGCCCACCTTCGCCGTACTGGTGCTGCTCCTGCTCACTCCGATCGGCGGGCACGGCGAATGGCCGACCATCATCGCCCTGGTCCTCTTCGCCGTGCCGCCACTGCTCACCAACGCCTATGTGGGCATGCGGGAGGTCGACCGCGACATCGTGCGCGCCGCCAGAGGAATGGGCATGACGGGCAGCCAGCTGATGCTGGGCGTCGAGGTGCCGCTCGCCCTCCCGCTGATCCTCACCGGCGTGCGGATCGCCGCCGTGCAGCTCGTCGCGACGGCGACCCTCGCGGCACTGGCCGGCGGCGGGGGACTCGGCCGCATCATCACGGCCGGCTTCAACCTCGCCTCCACCTCGCAGGTGGTCGCCGGGGCGGTCCTCGTCGCGGTCTTCGCGCTGATCGTCGAAGGGCTCTTCGAAGCGGGCCGGCTGCTCGTCCCGGACAGGCTCCGGAGCAAGGGGTCCGGATGAGGCGACGAACCGCGGTCCCGATCCTGCTGGTGCTGCTCCCGGCGGCCGGCTGCGCCACCGGCCCCTCCCTGGAGAACCAGGGCGAGGTCACCGCACCGCCGGGCGACAGCAGACATCTCACCATCGGCTCCGCGGGCTTCACCGAGAGCGATCTGCTCGCCCAGATGTACGCGCTGCTGCTGAACCGGGCCGGCTACTCCACGAAGGTCATCTCCGTCACCAACCGGGAGATCTACGAACCGGCGCTGGAGAGCGGCCAGATCGACGTCGTGCCGGAGTACGCGGCCACCTTCGCCGACTGGCTGAACGCCAAGAAGAACGGCGCCGACGCCACCCCCGTCGGCTCGCCCGACCTCGCCGCCACCATGAAGGCGCTGCGTGCCCTCGCCGCACCCCGCGGCCTCACCGTGCTCGACCCCGGGCGCGCCGTCGACCAGAACGCCTTCGCGGTCACCGCCCGCTACGCGGCCGAGCACCACCTCAAGACCCTCGGCGACCTGGGCGGATCCGGGCTGCCCGTGAGGCTGGCCGCCGGCGACGAATGCGTGCGGCGCCCCTACTGCGCGCCCGGACTGAAGAAGACGTACGGCATCCGCATCACCGCCGTGGACCCCAAGGGTGTCGGCACCACCCAGGCCAAACAGGCCGTCCAGAACGGCCGGGACCAGATGGTCCTGACCACCACGACCGACGCCACGCTCGACAGCTTCGGCCTCGTCCTGCTCGCCGACGACAGGCATCTGCAGAACGCCGACCACCTCGTCCCCGTCGTCAACCGGTCCCGGGCGGGCGGCGAGGGCGTCCGCGAGGCGCTGGGCCGGCTCAACACCGTGCTGACCACCGCCAACCTGGCCCGGCTCAACGAGCAGGTGGACAGCTGGCGGCGGCTGCCCGAGGACGTGGCACGCAACTACCTGGAGTCCGAACACCTCGTCCCGCGCGACTGACCGCCGCCGCCCCCGGTCAGGCCCGCAGCCTGCCCGGGAGCCAGCCCAGCTGCACGGCCTGCTGGAACGGCCCGCCGCCCTCGTGATCGTTGAAGTCGTACACCTCGATGGTCTTGTCCTGGTGGGCGTACGCGTTGAAGGCGGCGAAGACGGTGGAGGGCGGGCAGGTCATGTCCTCCAGGGCCGTCGAGAACAGCGCCGGAGCGCGCCCGCGCGCGGCGAAGTGCACGCCGTCGAAGTACGACAGGGTGGCCCGCGCGCGCTCGGCCCGGCCGCGGTGCGTCTTGAGGTAGTTGCCCACCTCGCGGTACGGAATCCGGTCGGTGACGGTGAGGGCGCGGGGGAAGTCGCACAGGAACGGGACGTCCGGAGCGATCGCCACGAGGTCGGGTATCAGCCCGCCGACGGCGAGCGTGATGCCGCCGCCCTGGCTCTCCCCGACGGCCGCGGTGCGCGCCGCGTCGGCCAGCGGGTGCGAGCGAGCCGCCTCCACCGCACGGACCGCGTCGGTGAACACCCGCCGGTAGTAGTACGACTCCGGGTCCTCGATGCCGCGGGTCATGAAACCGGGGTACGCGGGGGCGCTGCCCACCGGGTCGGGGGTGTCGCCGACGAGCCAGCCACTGCCCTGGCCCCGGGTGTCCATCACGAAATGGGCGAAACCGGCCGAGGCCCAGAGCAGATGGGTGTGCGGCAGGCCCCGCCCGCCGCCGTAGCCGATGAACTCGACCACCACCGGCAGCGGCTCCGTGGCGCCCGCCGGGACGACGAACCAGCCCTTCACCGGATGACCGCCGAAGCCCGCGAACGTCACGTCGTACACGTCCACGGTGGACAGCCCGGTGCCGGCGCGCGGCTCGAAACGGGCGTCGAGGTCGTGGGACCGGGCCTCGTCGAGCGTCTTCGTCCAGAACGCGTCGAAGTCCTCCGGCTCGACCGAACCGCTGCGGTAGTCGCGCAGCCGGTCGAGCGGCAGATCGAACAGGGACATGGGGGGCCGCCTTCTCCGCGGGGATGGTTGATCACACCGTACGGGGGTGCGCGGTGAAGAATTTGGGCCCGGCCTCTTGACCGGCGCCCGACCGGCCCTCACAGTACTCGTTAATGCGCATTAGTAATACGCATTAATCGATATGAGGAGCCATGGTGGAGGAACCCAGGAAGCGGCCCAGGCCCGGCCGTTCACCCGCACCGGCGGGCCGTACGGCGCGTCCGCGCCAGGCGGAGGTCGCACGGCTCGCCGGGGTCTCGCAGGCCACGGTCTCGCTGGTCCTCGCGGACAAGAGGCAGGGGCCCGCGATCTCGGAGGAGACCCGGCAGAAGGTGCTGGAGGCGGCCCGCAGCCTCGGATACGTACCCGACCCGGCGGCCCGCAGACTCGCCGCGGCGCGCAACAACCTGCTGGGCGTGTTCAGCTTCACCGCGACCTTCCCCACCGATGTGCAGCACTCGTACTACCCGTTCCTGGTGGGCGTGGAGCGCGAGGCCGCGGAGCGCGGCTACGACCTGGTGCTGTTCACGGGGTCGAGCACCGGCGGCGCGGGGGCCGCCGTACCCGACGCGCTGAACCGGGTCCGCCTCGCCGACGGCTGTCTGTTCCTCGGCCGCCACGCACCCGTCGAGGAACTGGGCCGGCTGGTCGCCGACGGCTTCCCGGTGGTCCACCTCGGCCGCCGGGACGAGCCGGCGGGCCTGCACTGGGTCGGCGCCGACTACGCGGACGCCGCCCGCGAGGTCGTCGGTCATCTCGCCGGTCTCGGGCACCGCCGCATGGTGCTGATCCGCGAGGACGACGAGGCGCCCGCCTCCACCGACCGTGAGCGCGGATTCCTCGAAGGGCTGGCGGCGGCCGGCCCGGCCGGCCCCGAGGCCGTCTTCCGTTCCGCGGACCCGGAACGAGAACTCACCCCCCAGCGGCTGCGGGACTGGCTCGCCGACGGCGTCACCGTGTTCGTCGCCGAGGAGACCGACACCGGCGCCGCCTGGCGCGCCCTGCGCCGCGCCGCCGCCGGCGCCGGGATCGAGTGCCCGCGCGACGCCTCGCTGGCACTGCTCGGCAGCCCGCCCGCCGACCTCGCGGACGGACCCGAACCCACCGGTTTCGACGTTCCCCGCACCCGGCTCGGCGCGGCCGCGGTGCGCATGCTCGCCGCGCTGGTCGCGGGGGAGGAGGCCACCGAACCCCTGGTCGCCTGCACCTTCCGGCCCGGCGCCACCTCGGGCCCGCCGCCCGTCACCGGACACCACTGACCGACCGCACCACCCGTACGCACAGCTCAAGGAGACCCGTGATACCCGAACCGGACATCCTCGTCGTGGGCGCCGGACTCGGCGGCGTCGCCGCCGCGCTCGCCGCCTGCCGCGCCGGACGCACCGTCGTCCTCACCGAGGAGACCGACTGGATGGGCGGCCAGCTCACCTCCCAGGCCGTCCCCCCGGACGAGCACCCGTGGGTCGAGCAGTTCGGCACCACCGCCTCGTACCGCAGGCTGCGCGAAGGCATCCGCGCCCATTACCGCCAGTGGTACCCGATGCGTTCCGAGGCCCTCGCCCTCACCGACCTCAACCCGGGCGCGGGACGCGTCAGCAAGCTCTGCCACGAGCCACGCGTCGCGCTCGCCGTGCTGGAGGCGATGCTCGCACCGCACCGCGCGGCGGGCCGGCTCACCCTGCTCACCGGGCACCGGGCCGTGGCCGCCGAGGCCGACAACGATGTCATCCGGGCCGTGACCCTGGAGAACCTGCGCACCGGCGACCGCGACACCGTCGCCGCCCGCTACGTCATCGACGCCACCGAGACCGGTGAACTCCTCGAACTCGGCGGCGTCGAGCACGCCATCGGCGCCGAGGCGCGCGGCGAGTTCGACGAACCGCACGCCCCCGAACAGGCCCAGCCGCTCAACCAGCAGGGCATCACCGTGTGCTTTGCGCTCTCCCACCACGAGGGCGAGAACCACACCGTCGACCGCCCCACCGACTACGACTTCTGGCGCTCCTACCGCCCCGACTTCTGGCCCGGCCCGCTCCTCGGCTTCCAGGCACCCGACCCCCGCTCGCTGGAATCCGTACCGCGCACCTTCGTCCCCAACCCGGACATCGACCCGCTCGCCGTCAGCGCCGACCAGAGCGCCGACGCGGGCGACAAGGAACTGTGGGGCTTCCGCCGCATCCTCGCCCGGGGCATGCACCGCCCCGGCGCCTTCGGCTCCGACATCACACTCGTCAACTGGCCGCTCAACGACTACTGGCTCAAGCCCCTGATCGGCGCCGGTGAAGAGGTGTCCGCCCAAGCGGTCGCCGAGGCACGGCAGTTGTCCCTCTCGCTGCTGTACTGGCTCCAGACCGAGGCCCCCCGCCAGGACGGCGGCACCGGATTCCCCGGTCTGCGGATCCGCCCCGACGTCACCGGCACCGAGGACGGCCTCGCCAAGGCCCCGTACGTACGCGAGTCCCGCCGCATCAAGGCCGTCACCACCGTCACCGAGCACGACGTCTCGATCGACATCGTCGGTCCGCACGGCGGAACGCGGCACCGGGACTCGGTCGGTGTCGGCAGCTACCGCATCGATCTGCACCCCTCCACCGGAGGTGACAACTACATCGACATCGGCTCGGTCCCCTTCGAGATCCCGCTCGGCGCCCTCGTACCGCGCCGCGTGCGCAATCTGCTGCCCGCCGGCAAGAACATCGGCACCACCCACATCACCAACGGCTGCTACCGGCTCCACCCGGTGGAGTGGAACATCGGCGAGGTCGCCGGTGCGCTGGCCGCCCACTGCCTGACCGAGGGCGTCGAACCGCGGCAGGTCCAGTCCGAGGACAAGCGGTACGAGGCGTTCGCGCGGCTCCTCGACCGCGACGGGGTCCAGCGCCACTGGCCCGACGTGCGCGGCTACTGACCGAAAGGCGCCGCAACCGTGAATCGCCGGGTGGGACAGCTCCACCTGTCCCACCC